>JAJRQS010000286.1 GCA_024280135.1 Bacteroidota bacterium
AACTATATAGCAAGATTGGACATTTTTATACCAAAACCAATAGGGTTTATTTCAAGGATAGCGTGACGATTGATGATGTTAATTTTAAACTCCGAACGGATACTTTGGCTTTTAATACAAGCACTAAAATAGCCACTTTTTTGGCGCCAACAATCATTCAGCAGGGTGGGGCATTGATTTATTGCGAAGGCGGGTATTATGATTTGAATGCGAAAGATGCGGAGTTTAGAACGAATGCGCAATACAAAAAAGGAGCACAAGAAGCTTCCGCAGATACCATGTCTTATAACGGAGCTTTAAAAGAAATTACCCTTTCGGGAAATGCTCATTTTACAGAGAATAATAAGAAAGCAAAAGCCGATAGGATTATCTATCATGATGATTCAGATATAACCATTTTAAAAGGAAATGCACGCTTTCAAGATGGGGATCAAATAGTGTCAGGAGATTTTTTAGAGTATGATGCAGCTTCAAAAAGTTTTGAAAGTAAGGGCCGATCTTTTATTAGTGATCCGCCCAATTTATTAGAAGCGGATAGATTGGATTATGATAAGGTGACGGGCATTGGTCGTGCGACAGGCCATGTCGTATGGCAGGATACTTCGCAACAAATGACCATTTATTGTGATACGGCCGATTATAGAAAAGAAGATGATTATTTGTTGGCAATTGGGTCTAGGCCTTTGTTAATCAATGTGTTAGACGGAGATAGCTTGTTTATGAGAAGTGATACTTTACTCGTACAACGGGTCATTGCTTTGGATACAAGTATCATTGTTGATAGCTTGCGCACAAATGGAGATTCTCTTTTGGTCAATGCAGATACGATGAGAACGCTATCCGCTTATCGACATGTCAGAATGTACAAATCTGATATGCAGGCAGTATGTGACTCGCTGGCATACACCTCTGTTGATTCTTCTTTTAGATTTTATTATGATCCGATTGTATGGGCGGATACGACGCAGTTTACGGCGGATGTCATACGAATGGAAATGCGCAACGAACAGTTACACCAGATAGATTTATTAAAAAATGCTTTCTTAATTAATTCAGAAGATTTAATCTTATTTAATCAGATAGTGGGTAAGATAATTCATGCTTATTTTATTGAAAATGAAATTAATACCGTCCGAGTAAAGGGTAACGCCAAATCTGTTTATTATGCTTTAGACGAGGGAAAAGGATATATTGGAATTAATAAAGTAGAAGCAAGTTCGATGCTTATTTTCTTTGGTAATAATCAAGTAAATCGTATTCGATATTATGATGCGCCCAAAGGAGAAATGCAACCCATACAAGCAGTGAACCCAAAAGATTATCAAATAAAAGGATTTAAGTGGCATCGAAAAGTACGACCAAAATCTAAACAGGACTTGAATTGAAGGCTGGCAAAGTATTTGTATAGCTACGAATAGATAAGTAAATTCTCCATGATTTTTTCATTTGTAATATTAAATAAAATGACTACTTATCAAAGATTAATCCAGAGAGGTTTTGAAGAAGGCATGGAAATGGGCATCAAAAGACAAAAAGTCTTGACAGTACGAAAGATGCTTTCTATTAATATTCCTACCACAGAAATTGCTAAAATCCTAGAATTACCAGAGGCTGAAGTGACTAGACTTTTGATGTCAAAGCTTTAGATAACTATTTCTTATTAAGTATAAAGTACTAACTTCGTGGACTTTCTGAACATATAAAATTGTTTGGGTTGAAAAGGGAAATTGTAGTGTCATAGATCGATACATTATATGTGTTTGAGTCTATTGATCTTGCTACAATTTCCCTTTATATTTGTGCTGTTCCCACAAATTAAGTATTGTTCCTCCAATTTACAAATATTGCCTTTTAGGCAATCGAACAACACTTACGCCATGAACAAACACAACCTTTTATCATTTTTTCAAGCAATTGAAAAAGGACTTATTCTTGCTTTTTTTGCTTGCCTACCTTTTTTTGCTATAGGACAAAATTCTGTTGTACAACAAGATGTATCTCTAAAGCCTATTGTTTATCCTAACGCTACAAATGGTTTGATTAAGTTCAAGGGTTTACGAGGAGAGACATTACTATTGAATGTGGTCAATGATCAGGGGAAAACAGTATTTACGGGGGAAGCTTCAGAAAAAGAAGCCATAAATATCACTCATTTTCCGAATGGGGTATATTATTTTAGATTCTCGGACGGGCAGCAGTCATTTTACCGAAATGTTGTAAAAAAATAGTTTATTTGATCGCCCGATCCCTCGGACCACATAGTATTAGGATTTTTTCTTACCTTTGAGCCACATTATAAGCACTTAAAAGACCCCACATGTCTAGTTTTAGCTCAATAAAGGTACTGATAACCTTTTCTGTATTGCTATGTAGTTTTGGTTTATTTGCTCAATCTTTTACGATTTTGACGGATCAACCAGAAGGAATGTACGCCAAAGGAGAAGTAATTGGTTTTGAAGTACATTCAAATGTCACCACGGATGTCACCTATAAAATTACACGGGGTAAATATACAGAAACGTTGCAAGAGGGAACACTCACGCTTCAAACAGGAC
>JAJRQS010000287.1 GCA_024280135.1 Bacteroidota bacterium
CCCTTCCACTACCTTATTGAGTGGTTTGTCATTTTGAATCCCAGCCGCTTTTATCAGCCGAAGTTTCTCGACAAACGTTACTTTTTTTCTTTTTTTTCGTGGCATTATTTACTACCTTTTTGGGGACGAATTTGAACAGCAGACCAACTATTTTATGTTTTTTTTACCATCGTTTTCTTTTTTGTTTTTTCTTTAGTATATTTGCGTTTAGCTATCAAATCGTTGGTTTTCTCAAAACCTTACTTAAGAAAATTTAACCAATATCCCTTGGGATTATACTTTTTCAGAATGTGTTAACGTTGTATTTACAATCCGCACATATTGATTTTTCTTCACCCAATAATACCTACTAGTGTACACTAGAGACTCAGCAGGTATTGTTCTTAATAGTACCACCTTATGAAGCAACAAAGATATCTATCCATTGTATTTGACACAATTATTAAGCCACATGAAATTCCCGCCTTTCGTGGAGCCATTGCTCAAAAAGTAGGCTTTAATAAAGATGTATTTCATAACCACCGTGCCGACGGTTCGTTTTATTATCGCTACCCGTTGGTTCAATACAAACAGTTTGGGCGACATCCAGGCATTGTTTGTTTGGAGCACAGTATAGATGAACTTTACCACTTATTTTCCAAAAAGACCAATACTGTTTTCATTCATAGAAGAGAGCTAGAACTAAAGGTCAAAGACCTTACATTAAAGACAATTGACCTAGAATTAACGAAATCCCCAATAGCATACAGCCTTCACTCTTGGGTGGCACTCAGTCAAAAAAATTATTCCATTTTTTCTCAATTTGGCACCGTTGAAGAAAAAATTAAGATGCTGGAGCGAATCCTAACAGGCAATATTCTTTCATTTGCCAAGGGAATTGACTGGTGGCTAGAACAACGGCTTGATTTAGAAATAACCGAAGTAATTGCCGAAAGATGGATGAAAAATAAAAATACCAAAATAAAAGTTTTTGACTTAAATTTTACGGCGAACATTACACTTCCACCGTTCATTGGTTTGGGTAAAGGAGCTAGCCGGGGATTTGGTGTCACCAACACAATTTACCAACCACAACTAACCATTTAAAACATTGATTATGAAATACTTATATGGAGCTAGTATTCAAGGTATTCAAGGATTTATCTTTGAAACCAATAAACTAAAAGAGATTGCCGGTGCTAGTGAATTGGTCGAGCAAATAGCGACCACAATGTTTGAAGGAATTGTACCCAGTTTCGAAGAAAAAAACTTAATTGTCGGTGCAGCAGGAAATATCAAGTACCTATTCGACCAGAAGGAAGACTGTCAGAAAGTTGTCAAGGAATTTCCCAAAAAAATTCTGGAACTTGCGCCAAAAATAACGGTAAGCCAAGCTGTTATTGAAGTGGATAATGATTTGACTTATGACAACATTATGGAGCTTGAAAAAAGCCTTATCACTCAAAGAAAATTAGCTTTTGCACAAAGAGAATTGGGCTTGATGGTTTCCGAAAGGGCTCGACGAACAGGTAGTGCTGGCACCCATAGATTACCATATGGAAGGACCAGTTCAACCGATACTGAATTATTTGTGGTGGATTCGGGTCAGTACCAAAAAATAAATTATGATAAAAAAGGTCGTGGACACCTATTGCTTGACAAGGTCTTAGGACAACAAGACACTTTACAAGTCTCAGACTTCACCATTGATATTAACGAAATCATCACCAAAAACTCCAACCAATGGCTCGCCATCGTCCACGCTGATGGCAACAATCTTGGAAAGATGATTCAGCAAATGGCTGAAAAACTAAAACGCAACAGTCATAATATTCAAGACGCATTCTCCACCTTTTCTAAACAACTGGAAGAAGCAACCAAAGCCGCTGTGCAAGAAGCATTTTATGCGACCATCATAAAAATGCAAGGAAGTAACTTTAAAGTACCCATGCGACCTGTTATCATCGGTGGGGATGATATTACGATTATTATTCGTGGAGACTTTGCTATGGATTTTACCGCAAGGTATCTAAAAGCTTTCCAAGAGCAAACTAAAGAAAAACTTGCTACGCTTGTGCATGATTTTGGTTTGGATGATTTTAAAGAAGGGCTAACAGCTTGTGCAGGAATAGCTTATATAAAACCCAAGTACCCATTTCATTATGGGGTTGACCTTGCGGAAAATTTATGTGGGTATTCGAAGAAAGTGGCGAAGGCAATTAATTCTAACAATGTGCCCGCTTGCCTGACCTTTCACAAGGTGCATGCTAGTTTTGTAACGGACTATGGGGAGATGATTGATACGGAGTTAACCGCTAAGAATGAGCAGGAAATAGTCCAGTTTAATTATGGTCCATACTTTCAAAATCAGCAAGCCGATTATGCGACCATAGAAGACCTGAAAGGTTGGGTAAACGAACTAGAAAAAGCCGATTCGCCTGATGCCCCTTTGCGAGAATGGCTCGAAACACTGCATACCAACAAAGGAACTGCGGAGCAATTACTCAACCGAATCCGCAATATCAACAGTACAACTACTACAGCAAAACTAAAGTTAAAGACAGCTATTTCCGAAAGGGATACCGTCAAGCAGCTACAAGGTAAAACCAAGGTAAAAGAAAGCAAAACAGAAAAGGTAACCCACATTTTCGATGCAATCGCATTGGCTAACATAGAAAGCAAAAAATAATGAACACACTAATTTATCAAATAGAATTTTTCGATTACTGGCATGTAGGTACAGGACTCGTATCGGGTGCCAACTCCGATGCATTGGTTCAGAAAGACAAGGAAGACCGTCCATTCATTCCGGGCAAAACGCTTAAAGGTTTGCTCCGAGAAGCAGCAGAAACCCTAAAATCCTTGAATCATGAAAAAATTACGGATGATTTCATCCAGGATGTCTTTGGTGAACGAAATCTGGTTAACGAAGAAGCTAGTGGAACTAAGCGAATAGAAAAGGAAGCAAAATCCTTTTTTGGGAATGCCACTCTTTCTGCTAGCTTACAAAACGATATAACGAAGTCAAAGGCGAAATTCCTTTATCAACAAATCGCTTCTACAGCCATCGAAAAAAATGGGCAAGCCAAAGATTATTCTTTGCGCAGTATAGAAGTGACTGTACCATTGGTGTTATATGCTTCGATAAGTGGCTTTAATAAAGATTATAAAGAAGCGATGACTGCCTGTTTGAGTTGGATCAAGAGAATGGGTCTAAATCGAAATCGGGGATTAGGCAGATGCCAGTTTAAAATCCTAGCTAAAAAACAAAACACATGAAACGTATTGCTTTTAAATGCCGATTGCTAACGGATGTTGTCATTACATCCAATGCTGCTACGGAAGGATTTCATCAATCTTTGGATTATATTCCAGGGGCCAAGTTTTTGGGTATCGTAGCTGCTGCCTATTACAAAGACAACGAAACGGATCAAAAGAAATTAGATTTATTTCATAATGGAACCGTCCGATTTGGGGATGCACATCCCCTAATTGACAACCAACGAAGCATGAAGCTGCCGTTGCCTTATTTTTTCCCGAAAGGAGAAAGTGTGGAAGACACTATTTACTTGGATTTTAATTTGGGTAAGGCTGATCGAGAAAAATTAACTAATGATGGAATCGTTCTAAAACAAGCCCGAACAGGGTATTTTACGGAAGGAAAGAAATACACCAATCCCAAACAGGCCTTTTCTATCAAATCCGCCTACGACAGTGATAATAGACGAGCAAAAGACCAACAAATGTATGGCTATTATGCCTTAAAAAAAGGAACAGAATGGTGCTTTCATGTTGATTTTGACAAGGAGAAATATGTAAATGATGTCATAAAAGCATTGGAAGGAGAACATCGGGTTGGACGTTCTAGATCTGCTGAATATGGCTTAGTAGAAATAAGTCAAACAGGTGATGTCATACCGCTCGAAAAAAGCCTTTCTGCAGGTACAAACTACATCTATGCTGAAAGCAATTTGTGTTTTTACAATGAATACCTAGAGACCACGGGCGAGCCAAAAGGCAAAGACTTGTTACTCCCAGAAGGCGCAACGATTAACTGGGAGAAATCACAGATACGCACCCGAATTTATCAAACTTGGAATCGAAAGCGATTTAATCGGGATGCCGATCGATTAATTATAGAAAAGGGCTCTGTCTTTGTGGTGGATGTCAATCATACAAGTAGCGAAGCATACCCACACATGCTAGGCAAGCATCAAAGCGAAGGTTTTGGGCGTGTGCTACTAAACCCAGAATTTCTGATGGAAAAGGACAACAAACTTTCCTATTCTTTAGAAAAAAGTAAGATTCAGCAGTCCGCTACAAGTTTGTCAAGCGTAGAAAATGGAACCAATGATTCTATAATACGGGGCTATCTAAACAGGGCAATGGGTAAAGTGTCAACGGAAGACAGCATAGACCTATTAGTCAATGAATTTATTAAAAACAATTGGAAAACATACAAAGACGGTGTGACTTCTAGCCAATGGGGGCAGGTCAGAAATTACGCTAATTTTGCGACTTCTAATGACAATTTGGAGCAGTTATTATTTGAAAATGATATTGGTTTTTTTAATAGGGGGCAGACAGAAAATATCTGGCGTAAAAAAGGTCGAAAGAAAATACTAAAAGACTACATTTTTGGGGTAAATCAAGATCAATCCCTGCCAACGAATATAGATAAAATAAAATTTGTAAAGGTGCTCGCTGCCGAAATGGCCAAAAAAGCTTCTCACCAAAAACAAAATGCCTAAACCATGAAAAATACACATAGATATATTGCCAAAATAATTTTTGAGACGACTTCGGCGCTAGCGGTTGGATCGGGTCAATCAGATTTAAATACTGCCCGATTGATTGCTAGAGATTTTAATGATTTGCCGTATGTACCAGGGACCAGTCTAGCAGGTGTCGTCAGGCACGCCTACGAAGCTGCCAACGGTGATACTGTCAAAGATTTATTTGGTTTTCAGGATTTAAAAGAAAAAGAAGGTACTGGGAGTCGCATCATTTTTAGCTCGGCGCATTTGGTTGCTACGGATGGTACTACTATTTTGGATGGATTGCAAGATTTAGATTTTAGTCAAGATTCTTTTTACAAAAACTTCTCAAAATCAAGTTTGCCTATTCGGGATCATGTAAAGATAACTGAAAAGGGGGTTGCCAAAGACCAGGGTAAGTTTGATGAACAATTAGTTTATAAAGGCACCCGATTTGGGTTTGAAATTGAATTGGTGGGAACGGCAGATGACATGGATAATTGGAGTGAATTACTAGCGATTCTATCCCAGCCCAATTTTCGGCTTGGCGCAGGGACGCGCAATGGTTTTGGGGCTATCAAGATTGTAGACATCCAAGCTAGGACTTATGTTTTGACAAACACGACCGATTTGATGGCTTATTTAGGCAAAACCAGTTCGTTGAATGATGATTGTATTGGTTTTGCGTCTATGACCCTTGCGGAAAAAGTTGATACAAACTGGAAAGCTTATAGTGTGACCCTAAAACCAGAGAATTTCTTTTTATTTGGAGCTGGTGTTGGAGATTTGGATGTGGACTTGCGTCCAAAGACAGAAAAGGTCATTAGTTGGGCAAGCGGTCAGGCGCAATTTTCGGAAGAACAAATATTAATTCCAGCAACTTCTGTCAAAGGGGCAATTGCCCACCGCTTGGCTTTTCATTATAACAAGCTTTGTCCACCAACTTTGTCCACAGAAGATGCAGCCTTTCCAGATACTTCTTTTGTGCAAACAGAACTAGAAACTCATGACTTTGGGATTAATCTGGCGGAGTTAAAAGACAAAGCGTCCACAGATGAAGCCTGGGAACAAGCAAAAAAACAGATAGAAGAAATGACTTTTGGGGATTTTTCCGTTCAAAATGCATCTTGGAAAGCCTTTTCTACGCAAGTAGATAAACTAAAAAAAGCAGAAAAGGACAATCCTATTAAACGTCCTGTAGGAGAAGATAATCCAGCCGTAAAAGCCCTATTTGGATATGCAAAGCAAGAAGAAGATAGTGAAAATAAGGGGCAAATCGGGCATGTGATAATTTCAGATGTCCATATGCAAAAGAAGGCAGAAAAGATTTTTAGTCATGTGGCGATTGACCGTTTTACGGCTGGTGGGATTGATGGTGCATTGTTCCAGGAAAAGGTGGCTACCGTGGATGAGTTTGAATTAGAGATATTGGTACATGAAAAAGCTTTTCCGGAAGAGAATCCTAATGTGAAGGTCGCTTGGAAAAATACTATGGAAGATTTGAAAAAAGGCTGGATTCCGCTAGGCGGGAATACGACTAAGGGACATGGGATATTTAGAGCTAATTGATGGTTTAACCACTTGCTAGACTTACTGAGATGCGAAATATTGATTTACTTTTTTATCACTATCCCCATTGCGAAGGGTGGACTTATGGCAAATAAATACTTCGCTTATTTGGTTGGTAATATTTTGACTTTTGAAAACAAACAAAATTAATGAAATGACAATAAAAAACAGATATAAAAAGATAGAAATGGCTGATATTCCAGACCATAATTATAGTGGGTATGTATGGTATTCGGATGCAGAAAAGCCCATCATAATTGAGACTAAAGAGCCATTTCATTTGGACATGTTGACGGAGTTACCTTTCATCATAGAAGGTCATCTTTTTTGCGAAAGTGAACAAATAAGCATCCAAATCAAAAACATTGATGGTCAATACCACTTTGCAGAAATTGATATAAATGGTCTTTTAGACCAAGCAAAAAACTACGTTGGACATGACTTAAACACCGACTATAAAATGGTTGAAGCATGGGAAGAATACCCAGACCCACTTTGTACAGGCATGATGACTTTGCGTCCTGCGTGGCGTGCATTTGCAGGATTCACCAATATTCACACTGAAAATATTTAAGCTATGACTTTATACGCTCCATATAATTTTGTTCCACTCAATAAGAAAGTGGTATTACCCCACTGGGTTAATCAAATCAGCCATGATGTGCCATTTAAAGATGGTGAATCAGGGGAATTTAAAGTACGCATTACGGCAAAAACACCGATCTTCATCAAAGATGGATTGAGTAAAGAGGAAGAAAAAAGAAAATACCGAAACGAAGCCCAAACAATACCACATGAGTTTTGCCAATTTGATGGAAAATACTACATCCCTGGCTCTTCAATCAAAGGAATGGTACGTAACGTATTGGAAATCATGAGTTTTGGGCGGATGGACAAGGTGAATGACCACCGATATGCTATTAGGGATTTGAACAATAAGGAATTATATCAAAGCCATTTTGGGACAGATAAGGTCTATGGTGGATGGCTAAAAAAAGACGAAAACAACCAATATACTATTAGTGGCTGGGATTTTCCGGGTAGAATCTCACATAAAGAGCTTCAGAGCAAATACAAGGTCGATTTTGACACCTATTTTTCTGAGGGCGGAACCTTTAATCCAAAGCAAGACACTGAAAAGGCTGGAAAAAAGAAGTATGATAAGTTCGGAAACATTGATAGAAAAGGTCACTTCTCTTTCTTAAAGGAAGATGTGATGAGAAATATCTATACCGTAACCGAAGATGAAAATCAAGGCAAACAAGGTGAGTTGGTCTTTACGGGGCAATCAGGGTTCAGAGAATTCAATCAACGTCAAGGCAAAATGGTCGGGCACTTTTATGAATTCATCTTTTTTGAAAAGGAAGACCAACTGCCCCTTACGGTAGATGATAAAATCATGAAGAATTTCTTCTTTGCCTATTTTGACAAGGACAAAAACAGACATTCGGTGGATTGGAAGTGGAGAAAACCCCAGTTAGACCAAGGCAAAAAGATTCCTATTTTCTTTCAGACGGATTCAAACAATCAGGTGATTCACTTAGGACTATCCTATTTGTACAAACTACCTTATAAGTATTCTGTAAAGGAGTCTATTGACATGCACCAGAAAGGTAGGGGAATTGACCTATCTGATGCTATATTTGGTTATACTGACGACCAAAATGGCAGTCTCAAAGGACGAGTACATATTGGTCATGCCTTTGCAACTAATAACCCAAGGCCCATTCAACCTGTCACAGCAGTCCTTTCCAGTCCAAAAGCATCCTATTATCCCAATTACATGGAACAAAATGTAAAAAATGGTAAGACTAATCGATATAATACTTTCATGGATGTAGCACCCATTGCAGGTTGGAAGCGGTACCCCATCAAGGAGCAACCTATTGCAAATGCCAGACCAGATAAAAGTACAGATAAGATTATTACTAAATTTAAACCTTTGGAGACAGGTTCAGAATTTGAGTTAACCGTTCGGTATCACAATCTACGAAAAGTGGAGCTAGGCGCTTTAATTAGTGCTTTAACATTCCATAATACATCGGGTGTTTATCACAGTATTGGGATGGGCAAGCCGTTGGGATACGGTGTCATAGACATAGAATTAGAGAAAATACCCAGCAAAGAAGAATGGCTTGAAACCTACGAAGCCTATATGGATGCAGCGCTTGGACATAGTGCTAATCTGTGGTATAAAAGCGACCAAATAAAAGAATTGTTTACCATGAATTCTTTCCAAGAGAAGAACAATGGTTCTGCACAGCTAGCCTATATGCCATTGAAGGAGTTTAGAGATGCCAAAAAATGGCAGAATAAATTTGCCTTGGGAAGATATTCCAGCCTCAATAACATCAAAGTAAAAACAGCTAATTCTTGGATTGTTGGGAAGGATGTCCAATCAATGAAGGATTGGATTGCAACAGAACGTGCAGCACCTGACGCTCATCAGTCTGCAACGGATAAATACAAAGATGCAGAAAAGATGGCGAAAAACCATTTCGAAAGCAAAAAAGCAAAACTACTAGCACAATTAGCCGAACTAAAAGCCAAGAAAGTACATCAGGAAGCCAATCAACCCAAAATAACACGAGTAATATCGCTCCTAAAAAGAGCCAAGCCCGTAGATGCCAAGGTGGTCGGACAAAAAGGAAATATGGTTGTTTTCACTCCTTATGTCGAAGGATTTGAAGAGCAAGAATTTGAAGTACGCTATCCTGCTGGATTTGAAGTAGGGGCTATTATTGTTGTAAACATGAAAGCCATCAGCAAAGGAAAAGACTTGCAAGTACAAGGCTCACCAAAATTAAAATAATCATGAAAATAGGTGCAAAATTAAAAAAACTCAGAAACAATGTTTTATTTTCAGTTTCAAAATGGAGTACTTGGATTCAGGTATTGGGCATTCCTTTAATTTTACTAACATTATGTTGTATTTCAAATACTAATGGAGACAAATTCAACTATAGTAAAATAGATAGTTGGTGGAATCATTGGGGGGATCCACTATTAGGAGTTGGTACTTTTTTGGTCGCGGTGGTCATTTGGTTGACAAACATGGCCAAAGATTGGGAAGACCGGCTCCCTAAGTATTTTTCCATTAGATATTACTTAATTAAAGATGGAAGTGTCGCTGAAAAGCCAATTATTGAGTGCCAATATGCCACGCTACCCCATGAAAGTGATATTAGAAATTTTGGACAAACTCTTGGAGCTCAAACAACACATAACCCCCAAACAAGATTTAGCTATGGAAGACACCTACAGATTGCTTCTCCTACAACAGAAAAAAATCACCACAAACTAAATATTGGTTTTCATAGACATTGGGATGTCACCTTCTTCCTTAGGGACTTACCAAAAGCCCTAGTAGATAATACCTATTACCTTTGGGAAGCTGGTAAAGACGAGCCTAACAAGCCAATCAACAATTTAAAACCTGATGAATTATGATTAACAAAATAGATTTTAGGCTTGTCAAAAATGACAGGTTTGTAATTGTTGAATTCATTCTATCTGAAAATATTGGCCCAGATGACCTAAAAGCCCTAGTCCCCCCTAATCCCATAAAAGAAAATTTTGCCCAAAAAGGCGTCATTCTTTCAGGCAAGGGGCCGATTTGGCTTTACGGGTTTTTAATCCACTACTATCATGCGACCCAATGGGTGGCCACCTATGATCCACGATTGGGTGGTGCCGTAGTGGTTGAATCTCACGTTACCGATATTTCTGCAGGAGACATCATCTCATTAGATTGATAGTTTTTTTATCGTCTAATATTGGTTAAAAATTACTCCAGTTTCTGACTGATTTTCATCACCTTTTAGTTATCTCATGAATGGAAATAAAGACTGATTTTCAGCAAGCAGCAATTAATTCGGTTAAAGGTGGTTTTTTTAATCTAAAACTGATATATTGTGGTTTGGAAATCTTAAAATTAATGAAATGTTGAAGGTGAAAATCACAAGTGTTTTTATATTTTTGTTGGCATTTAGTATGAATGCCCAAGTTGCTGTTTTTTCTGTTAAGAAGGACATTCAAGAGATTAAAAGAATGAAAACAGTTTTTGTTTGTAGAGATACAGATGATGCAGAAGAATTAGAAAAGCTTTTTAAGGAGGTATGGACGATTAATGACATTTCTGTTGTACCTTATAAATCGATGGGAAGAAAGAATCTTAAAAATAAGTTGGTGATTTCCCTTGCTGGGTATGTTTCGATTCGGGGAAAAACAACGAATGGTTGGGTATATTTAGATTTTGCAAAAGATAAGAGACCATATGCTAGGTTGGATATGCACATTACGTATAAAGATTTTAAAAAGATTTTAGAGATAGGTGATAAGGCTGGAGAAGCCATTGATTATATGTACACTTAAGGAACAATGAAGAATTGGCAGCCATTTTTTCTGAGAAATTACCTTAAGTTTATTAATGATAAAATGTTGGCAGGAGAAGAAAGGTCTTTGTATAAAAAAGAAAAAGATGCAAAAGAACTGAAGAAACTAAAGAAGGAAATATTGTATATTGCCGATTATGCAATGTTGAAGTTTAACATGCTGACAGGGACTGAGGAAAAGAGATTAAAGGAAAAGAAAATATTTAAAAAGTATCCATATAAGTATAAGCTTGTTTCTGCCAAGAAAATTAATCAAATGTTGGAAGATGGGAAGCCGATTTATTATATGGTTTATGTGAAAAGCTCAACAGATAAATATTTGACCATATTTAATGGGAAAACGGGAGAGCTGGTCTATACTAAATATAAACCAATTTCCTATAATCTGAAAAGTAAAGATTTAGCCAAGCTGGCCAAGCTAATAGACTAAACAAACGTCTGCATCTGATAAAATTAAAGCATAGAAAAATCTATGAAATTTGATTTTTATACGGACGAATATTAATGAGCAGACCTTTCTGCAATCTATTCATAGCAGCTCGGCAATCTTTTCTTCTTAGCTTGCGCAAAATTATCCAATGCCATGTCCATTGCTTTTGAAGTATCAGAATGGCATTGGAGGCAAGCCCCAACGGCGAGTATTTTTGTTTGTTCTGAAATGTAGAAGGGTCTTGTGTTGCTGTGTGTAACGGATTGGTTTTTAGGGTTTTGCAATAGGCCTATCCATGC
>JAJRQS010000288.1 GCA_024280135.1 Bacteroidota bacterium
AACGACCTTGCCCACATCCGTCAGAATCGGCTCATTCTCCCCCGGCAAAAAGCCTAAAAAGTGTAGGTCTAATTTTCCGTAAGGGAATAATTCAACCTTCTTAGGATCTATTAATATTAATTTTAGCGTAGAAGGGTGGTGCTTGTATAGCAAAGAAATAATAATCGAGTTGATTCCAACAGACTTACCTTGACCCGTTGCACCCGCTATCAATAAGTGAGGCATTTTTGCTAAATCCGCAACCAATACTTCGTTCTCAATCGTCTTACCCAAAGCCATCGGTAACTCCATCTTGGTTAGTTTGAATTGTTCGGAAATTAATATTTCCTTCATGCCAACCATTTGCTTTTTCTTATTCGGTACTTCTATACCTATCGTGCCACGACCCGGAATCGGAGCAATAATCCGTATGCCCAAGGCAGATAAACTCAAGGCAATATCATCCTCTAAATTCCTGATTTTAGAAATACGAACCCCTTTGGCAGGTACAATTTCGTATAGCGTAACCGTCGGGCCAATGGTCGCTTTAATCTTGGCAATATCAATTTTAAAATGAAGTAAAGTTTGTACGATCTCTTCCTTGTTGGCTTGTAATTCAGCACGATCTACTTCAAAATTATTAGCCGTATCATAGTCGTCTAATAAGCTTAGTACAGGATGCTCATAGCTAGACAATTCCAATATAGGATTATATGGTTCCATATTTTCATCAAAAGGCTTTTCGGGCGGCAACTCTCGTCTAGCGGCCCGATCGGCTTCTGGAATAATGGATTCTGGTGTCTTTTGGATAACTTCCATATCCAGATTTTTGTCATCAACTTTGGCGTCTATTTTAGCTTTAGTCTTGGCGGCCTTTTCACTTGTTTCTATGTCAAAATCAACGATTGGAGCCACAGCGGTAGCGGCTACAGCAGTATTGTCTTGTGCAGCAACAGTTACCAAGCCATCCTCATTGATTTTAATATTTCCATTTTTACTAGAAGTGCCAGCTTGCGCAAATTCAGCTTTGGGTTTGCTTCCGCCAAAATATTTATGCTTTAAATCAAAAACTAATTTCCGAAAGGTAAAATCATTAAAGGTCGGATTCAATACCCATATTAATAATACTAAGGCGGAAAAAATAAACAACGCCCCTAAACCCACAGTCCCAACTACTCCTTGTAACCAACCGGCAATTCCTTCACCTATCGCTCCGCCAACAGGAAAAGAAGCATTTGAAAAAATGAATTCTAAAAATACAGAAGCGACCACCATCGTCAAAGCAATCGTCCGAAGCAAAGGATAGTGTTTTCGGACAGAAGTACGCTTCACTAAATTCACACCAACGATTCCCGCCATAAATATCATCGCAAAGGCAGGTAACCCAAAAGTCCAATACACAAACATATCAGAAACAACAGCTCCTAATTTACCTAACCAATTATGGATGACTACATCAGGCTGAAACAATAGCCCCCAAGAGTGCTTTTGCACCAAACTTTGGTCAGATTTCCAAGTAAATAGATAGGCGGTAAAAGCAATAAACAAATAGAAAGCCAATAGCAAAAAGAAAGCACCTAATATCTTAGGAACTCGTTCGTCTTTGGTTTGAAAAGGGAGTAGTAGTTGTCCCTTTTTCTTTTTTAGGTTTGTTTTCTTCTTTTTCTTAGCACTCATGCTGGTATGTAGTTTGGCAATTTAAAGCCTCTCAATGTAAATTTTGATAAAAGGTACTAAACCTTCAACTCGCAAAATTACAACTTTTTGTTATATATTGCTTCCTTTGGGCGCGTTTATTTGCTCCTTCGTCGCGTTTATGTGCTTCCTTCGGTCGCGTTTATGTGCTTCCTTCGGTCGCGTTTATGTGCTTCCTTTGGGCGCGTTTATTTGCTCCTTCGTCGCGTTTATGTGCTTCCTTCGGTCGCGTTTATGTGCTTCCTTCGGTCGCGTTTATGTGCTCCCTTCGGTCGCGTTTATGTGCTCCCTTCGGTCGCGTTTATGTGCTCCTACGTCGCGTTTATGTGCTCCCTTTGGTCGCGTTTATGTGCTCCCTTCGGTCGCGTTTATTAGCTTCCTTCGGTCGTGTGAAAAAACGCCGAAGGCAATAAACGCACGAAGTGCAAATAAACGCACGAAGTGCAAATAAACGCGCAAAGCGCACATAAACGTGCGAAGCACAAAATAAACGTGCGAAGCACACATAAATATCAATAGACGAAGTATCTTGCAGAAAAAAAATGTACCGCTATAAACTTTCCTTTCTTGTGGCTTTATTTTTATTGATTTTAGCTTGTGGTGAGCAAAATGAAGTCCGGCCTCTGCCCAATGATTTTAAGATAAATGAAAGTAATCGGGTCCAACTGGGTGCACTTACTATCTATCCTATCACAAAAAAATCAAATGATAAAACCGAATATCTAACACTCGAAGAATTAAAAGAAGAAAAGGGCGTCAACCTTAAAAATAGCATTCCAGATCATCAACCCTATTATGAAACCTTTATTTTGGCCAATAAAACTGCCAAAAAAGCAATATTACCTTATGGAAATCTTTTTATGACTTCTACTAACTCATACACTTTCTCCGAAGAATTCTGCTTAATCAAGGCCAAACAAATTACACCTATTCGCTATCAAACCATCATACAAGGATCTTATAATAAGAAACTCAGCCAAAACAAAGAACAACTTCCGATACTCATGTGCCCACCTGCACCCTTGTACTATATGCTTACTGGCAAACAAAAACAAGCGGAGAAATGGTTAAGAGAAGCTTTACCCTTACTAGATTTTCATGTAAATGAGCACAACAATACGCTCCAAATAGATTTTTTTGGCAATAGACAAGATGATGAAGATTCAGACATCAATAAAATACCCATGAAAGGACTTCGTAGCTTAGTTGAATTTAAAAAACACTTTTCAAGAATTAAAGAAGTGCCCAATGTATGTGGGTATTTAATTGAATATCAAGGTAAAATCATCCAAGCTTTTGTACTTGATAATTCAACTTTTTTCCGCAAGGAATGGCCTTCTCTAATGCAATCGATTTATTTAAATCAACTAATGGGTTATTCAACTGTAGAATTTAATAACCTCCGAACCTTTACCACTCTCCAATCAGCCGAAGCACACACCAAAAAACTCTGGACTAAGGAAAAAGTTTTCTCAAAAGATAAGGCCTATCGTGGAGATATTGAGGAAAAACCTTTTCAACTTATTTGGCAATAAACGCGACGCCAGGAGCCCATAAACCACCTAAAAACCTTAGCTTTGCCTTTTGCGTAAGCAGAGCACTAGTAAATTGAAGAATTAAGGACGAAATTATGATTAAAATTACCTTTCCGGACGGCAATGTCAAAGAATATGCAAAGGGCACAACAGCCCTAGAAATCGCTTCTTCCATCAGTGAAGGACTAGCCCGAAATGTGCTAGCAGCTAAAGTGAATGGCGAGGTCATCGATGCGATGAGGCCGATACAGGAAGATAGCGTCATAGAGCTAAAAACCTGGAAGGACGATGAAGGTAAAGCTACCTTTTGGCACACATCCGCGCATCTTTTGGCGTCAGCCGTAGAGGAATTGTATCCAAATGCCAAGTTTGGGATCGGACCACCAATAGAAAGAGGGTTTTATTACGATATTGATTTTGGAGATACAGTGCTTTCGTCAAATGATTTTGCGAAGATTGAGGCAAAGATGAAAGAACTCGCAAGGCAGAAATTTAAGAACATCAGAAAAGAAATCTCTAAAGCGGATGCCATTGCTTATTTCAAAGAAAAAGGGGATGAGTATAAGTTGGAATTACTGGAGGATTTGCCGGACGGTGAAATTACCTTTTATGAAACAGGTGCTTTTGTCGATTTATGCCGGGGGCCACACTTACCGGATACCTCTAAGATTAAGGCAATGAAGGTAATGTCTGTTGCAGGAGCGTATTGGAGAGGAGATGAAAAGCGGAAGCAATTGACTCGTTTATATGCCATTACTTTTCCGAAGGCAAAGGAACTGACCCAATATCTTGAATTTTTGGAAGAAGCCAAAAAACGAGATCATCGAAAGCTTGGTGCAGAATTAGAATTATTTATGTTTTCTGAGAAAGTAGGGCAGGGATTACCAATTTGGTTGCCCAATGGCACAGCGCTACGTACTCGTCTAGAAGATTTTTTGAAAGCAGAACAATTGAAGCGTGGTTATCAACCTGTCATCACTCCGCACATTGGCAAGAAAGAATTGTATGTTACTTCAGGGCATTATGAAAAATACGGAGAAGATAGTTTTCAACCGATTAAGACGCCGGGACTTGACGAAGAATATTTGTTGAAGCCCATGAATTGCCCCCACCATTGTGAGATATATGGACACCGTCCGAAGTCATACAAAGACCTACCGATTCGAATTGCAGAATTTGGTACCGTCTATCGGTA
>JAJRQS010000289.1 GCA_024280135.1 Bacteroidota bacterium
AATAAATATCTTTACTAAAGCAGGTACGTCAGGCATCCAGAAGATGTGCGACCAGTAATGCTTATTGCCTTTAAAATTCACATACAGTGCCGTTATCACGGCTAGTACCAATGTAAAAGATAAATTGCCCGTTACATTACCTGCTAGTGGCAACCCTCCAAACAAATTCAATCCCAATATCACAAAGAAAAGAGACAATAAGAAAGGGAAGAATTGCTCATATTTATCTTTACCTATAAAAGGTATAGCGATGTCATCTCTAATCAACAAAATCAATGGCTCAAAAAAGGATTGAAGCCCTTTGGGTGCCATGCCTGCTCTAGTCGCATATCCTTTTGCTGCTTTTCTGAGCAAGAAGAATAATATCAACCCCACCAAAAACATAGTAAAAACAGCTTTAGAAATAGAAAAGTCATAGTACGAAGTAATCGCACCTCCTAACATCCCTCCATCCACAGTTGATTTCTTATCTAGTAGGTATTTATTCCCATTTGCTAATGCATAAACGACTTCTACTTTTTTTCCGTCTTTTTCTAGTTCTCCTTCTTCAAACCCTGAAATAGCCACTTCTCCATAAGGAAAGGACTCATCTTGAATCCGCATGATAGAACCGTGTTTCATCACATAGTGGTCAATGGCTTTTGCGCCATTTCCGTGATGGTGTGCATCAAACTTCGAAGTCAAAAAAGTGGACCATCCATGTCCTGGCGCATATAAAATGGCTGGAAGGTGCAAATACAAGTCCCCAAAAATATGAATGGCATTCGCATTGGCTACGTGCTCTAGTGCCGCAGATGTCAAATCGAATTTCTTTTCGTGGCTATCTTGCTTAGCAGATCCATGATCTTCCTGAGCGGGTTGGTGCTCATTTCCATGCTGCGCATACGCCATTCCGCCAAAACCGACGAATAGTAGTAAGACCCAAACCCGTAACATATATATATTTTTCATGCGTATTGCCCCATTTTCTAAAACAGATGCAAAGGTATGCATTCTATTACTCTAATACAAAGGCTTTTTTACTTTTTTTGCAATGCGGGTTTTATTACTTCATTTAGACGCTGATGCGCTACTTCGACAGGGTTACATCTCCTGTAAACAATAGCACAGATCCGTCTATAAATCTTACCCAATAGTATTTATCTGACCACCATTCACCACAGTTGGTGGCGAGGTACTAAAATCCAGTCCCGCACCTTTACCGAAATGCCAAACATTCCATTCATTTTGTGCGTGAGTTAAAAAGCTACAAGACAAGAACAAAAAGACACAAAAAAGTCTAAGCATGTCTTTAATTTATTTTTTTTACAAAATTAAAATTTGCAGTCGCTAATAGTCTATTAGATTTGAATACTCTAAAAACTACTTTATCAAGGATTGCTGAAAAGTTAACGCTTAATTCTTTAAGAAATGGGTATTTCACATTTTTGTGCCATTTATCTATCACTTTATCATCATAGTTTTGAAACATCCAAAACTCCAATGCCCCTCGATTTTGTTCGATTTTACATAAATGATCTAAATGTTTTTTTATTTCGTTTTCTAGTTCATCAGGCTTCCAGCAATAAACATGGTGGGGATCTGTCCGCCAAATTTTACAATAGGCTGAAGGTGATTTAATAATAGCCACCCCTCCAGGTTCTAGCACCCTAATTATTTCTTTTATAGAATATTGACCAACAGGCTTCTCAACATGTTCTATAACTTGATTCATAACGACCAGAGAAAAAGTATTGTCCTTAAAGGGAAGCCGAGTGTTTTCCTCTAAAAAGAAAGCTTGCACATTAAAACCTTTTTCTTTGCATCTCTTTAAACCATATTCTGAAGCCTCCAGCCCATATTGCTCAAACCCAAATGGAGATACAGCATCTAGAAAAGAACCAACTCCACATCCAATATCTAATATTTTGGTAAATTGTACCCCTTGATAAAGCATAATCGCTTCCCTCATTATATAGCGATATCCTTGGTTGTTTTTATTCCCATCTTCATAATAATCCTTTAACTTGTCATTCAATACTCCTGTTGACTCCTTCATCACTCTATCAATTTATACAAGTCATAGTGACTAAAAACATTTTCAATTTGCCTATCATTCTCTCCAGTAGCAACATTTATTCTCCACAAGGCATCTTTTTGTGAATCGCGAATATGTTGTGTTGGTTCCATTTTTCTTTTCGCTAAAACTATTTTTCGATTATTCAGCATACCCATTGCTTTAAACCATACATCATCCGCAGAAGGCGACAGAGTCACAAACAATTCTTGCTTCACCACATCAGCATGTAAAAAACCAGGTGGGTACAGCACTCCACCCACTCCTGTTGGTAAAAGGTTAAAACTTGGGCCGTATGAGGTCGCCAACTTTAAAGTATGGTACGGTTTTAAACTAGTTTTACTTAACTTTTCCAACCGAACACATCTATTTGCAACAATACTTTCGGGAAACTCTTTATGTGTTAAAATCAAACTCTCTATCACATCATTTTCATAAATTATATCGTCATCACAAGTTATCAATAACGCATCTGGATATTCCTGAACAGCATACACCAATTTTTTATATGACTTTAGGTTGCCGTCCACATACTTAATAGTTAACCCTCTTTTTCTTAGTCCCAATAACGCTTTTGGTAACGTATCAATAGAACTTTCTTCTTTCGAAAGCCATAAGATAATACTATCAGGCTTTATGGTTTGATGCAATAAAGAAACAATAGTTAAATGAACAAAAGAAAACCGTTTTGGGTAACTCGTCAGTGTAATTACTATCGGTCGCTTTCGCGTTACCGTTTTGTTCACACCACCTCGTGCGCTAATCCTAGCTAATAACTGCACCCGAATATTCGCTTTCCAAAATCTATATGTACTTTGTATTTTCTTTAACATTACTACAAAAGTAAACCTTTTACACCAAAAAAAACGCCTAGGGATATTTCCCTAGGCGCTAATATACGCAATCATTTTCTACTGTATTGTAAGTGTCTTAATTTCGACGCTTTCATTATTTTGAATTTTCACATAATAAGCACCTTTGGGCAACATGTCCACTCTAAACTCATTTTCAATTTTTTCTGTTCTAATTTCTACACCCCTACTATTGTATAGGGTTATCAGGCTAGTTCCTACTAGCCCTTCAATAAAAACAATGTCTTTTGCTGGATTTGGGCGGATAGTAATTTTTGAATTACTAGATTTACTCTTACCACCTTTATTGTCCCCATAGATAATGAATTTTTTATTAACAAATTCTACATTTATTGTTATAGAATCATCATCTAAACAATCACAATCATCAACAGCAAGTGTAATCGCATATAATTGATTCTCTAACCAATAGTGTCCTGGGAAATCAGTTGTCAAACCCCAGTCAGGATTGGTTATTCCGTTTATAGACCATTGAAATTGACAACCATCCCCTATCTGGTCATCAAATGGAGTTATATCCCATATTGAGCCAACGACACCTGTTGCTGCTCCGCTAGTAGCTAAAATTGTTGCTCCTAAATCCATCTGGGGTTTCAAACCAAATTGTATATTATCAAGCGCTACATCATTACCATCTCCTAATCCATCCTCTAAAATACTAATATTAATAGTCAATGAACTTGGACTATACAGCAGTTCATAAGGTAGAGAAATAGACATCCAATCGCAATCACCAGATTCAGCTGAAACTTCAACTTGAAATTGCTGGTTTCCAATTTCTATCAAAAGAATTGGTAAAATATCAAAACAGCAAGATGGCAAATTCTTTGCATCGAAGCATAATACATATTCACCACCTTCCAAGGAACCTAGGGTTTGAGCCCATAGTAACGTGCTAGTGCCAACAGGCTGATTTGTTTGACCATTCGCTATTAAAAACGATCCATCCCCAGTACAAATAGGATCTGAAACTAACCAATTCTCACACACTTTAGTTGCTTGATCCACATTTAGCACCCCATAACTTCCAGGAGATATAGTAGGTATATCAGAGAATGTGTATTGAGAACTAAAACCATTGTTTCCGCTTTCAAAGTCACCATTAATGACCAAGTTTGAACGCTCGTCAGGACAACAATTGACATTACAATCATACTCTAATTCAAATAGAGAAATTCCTAATCTAGCGTCATTCCTATTGTAGTTAAAACTTATTTGATTCGTTGCTACTCCATCCCAAACTAACCACCCAACTGCATCGGCAACAGAACCAAAAATTGCTGGAGGCGATCCAGGAAAAGGTAATGTCCCTTGATAAAATTCAACAACCCCAGTTACTGGGTTTGCTTCGATTCCAGTAGGAAAAATATTAAAGTCTGATAAACTTTCAACATTGATACCTTGAAAAAAATCTAAATCTGACAATAACAATCTAACATTCGATACTGGTTGTGAAAAAGTAATGGTTACTTGAACTACTAGGTTGTTATTGGGAGTAGTTTGGTCATTACCAAGACCGAATCCCCCAATGCTAATTCCATTTGGAGAAGAGCCTTTATGGTTCTCTCCAACAGTGGTTACCGTAAGAGTACCACATCCTAAATCTGAGTTTGTAGACACGTTAGTCCACTCTGTTTGATTTGCCCAATCAAAATCAGTCGAAACTGTCTGGGCATAACTTATCGAAACAAGTCCTATAAATGAAAAAAAAAGAAAAAATTTAGTCATAATTACAAAATTTAATGTTAAAAAATTTGAGAAATCGCTCATAGTAATACACAAAAATAAAAAAATAACATTGCATATATTTTTAGTAAAAATCACTCTACCGCTGCCAATTAATAGATAACTTAAGTTTCGGTAGTCAAAATACCTATGGTTATTGATCTTTTTTGATTTTGTCAAAAATAGCTTACCAAAGCTTATTGATGCTAGTCATTTTTTTAGGATTTAGTTTCTTCGGAGAATCAAAGCCAAAAATTTATAACCCCTTGACCATTAGCCTTTTATCTTTTACCAGCCTAAAAATTAGAATACCTTAAAACCATAAAACCGCTACACCCAAATACCGAAACTTAAATAGATAAGAACCATCTAACAACCAATTTTTAAGGATTAAAAACTCCTGTACACTTCAAAATATTTGCGCAAGAAAAAATCAACCATAGTAAATTTCTAATTTTGCTGAGCCAGCTCTTTCAATTTAATACGTCTAGCATCCATCATCTTATCCAGGTATTCTGCAAGGCGAGGGTTCAGTTCGACCATCTCCATGACTTCATCGGGAAATATAGTGATGAGCTTGAGGTCTTCAATGGCTGTAACCCCAAAGGAGCTAAATTTTGCAGTAAACAGGGTGATTTCTCCAAAGAAGTCACCCACTTCTAGTTCTCCTATGGTGACCTTTTCTGCCTCATTTATGTACGCTTCCATAATGGCTTTACCTTCCAAAACAACGTACAAGGAACCAGAATGATCGCCTTGTTTGATGACTTGTTCACCTTTGCCGAAGTATTGAATCTCAGAGCCATCAATTAGCTCAGCCACATTTGTTTTTTCAATTGGTAGCATTTGAGGAAGCTTGGTCAAAGAAGTTTTAAGTTGTTTTAGGTCTTTTTCTTCTTGATCTGTAATTTGATTGGCTTGATGTATCATCATTTGCCCCATAGGCATGGTTAATTTATTTCGACGAGCATTATACCAGACTCTTGACATAAATTCATCCATAATTTCTTCGTGGTCTCTAAAATCCCCTATGGCATATTCAACCTCGTAAATAATTTTCGATTCTGTATATTGGTTTGTTTTGACTTCGGGCTCGGGATCGTGCAATATTCCAGGTGTAGAAAGACAAGTCTCTGTCAAAACTCTTTTTACTTTGTTTGGAGGATTGGCATGAGAGAATCCAATTTCGGTTTTCATAATGTGCACACGTGTTGGGCGACTATAATTTTTAATAGTACCTTGTCCTATCACTAGATGTGGAATCACGATAAGTTCTTGCTCTCTAGTTTCTAACCGAATAGCTCTCCAGTTCATTTCTATCACTCTTCCCGTTTGTCCTTCTACTTCGATATAATCCCCTTCAGAAAAAGGTTTTTCATAAACCAAAGCTATCCCTGAAAATAAGTTCCCCAAGGTATCTTGAAGCGCTAAACCGATAACAAAAGAACCAAGCCCTAAAGCCGTAATAAGCCCCCCTAAATCAGCACCCCACACTAAAGAAAGAACAATGGCTACCCCAAACAAAACTAGGGTGACCCTAAAGATATCAAGAAATAATTGAGGTACTTTTACCTGATACTTACCGTTGCCGGAAAAAAAGATGGAATTAATAAGGGCAATCGCTATATTAATTATCAAAACCCAAATAAAAGTTTCTAACAACTTCATGAGCGTAGAACCTCTAGATACCTCAAGCACTTGACTTAAGACGACGCTAATAGCCAAAAGTGGCAATACGACATTTTTTAAGGTATTAAGTGGTCGAGCGAACGTTTGACTCTTTTTTTGTAATACGTAAGCTGTTTCATTTATAATAATAATTAACAAAGGGATACAAATCATTAGGAGTAGTCCTATGATAAACCAATTATTATGAAAAATTTCGTGCTCAAAAATATTCATACTGCTATTTTTAATTTGAGTCGTTAGATTTTATGCTAAACTTACTAGTGGTTTTTCTTCACAAATTGGTACTCCCAAATGGAAATTTCATTCATCGAAGGATGCTGGCTAAAGTCATATAAATCTTGTATCTTATCATATACAGGTTTTGTAACAAAAATAGCATTGTCCTTTTTAATTTCCAGTATGTCAAAAACCTCACTAATACACTCCCCCCATAAATCAAAATTGTAATTCTTTTCTCCCACAAGTCCTGCAAAGACCTCACCGCTATGCACGCCAAGATGCAGGCTCATGTCTAAATTGTAATTGGTGTTGAATTGTCCCAATAACTGACGTACTTGAATAGCGAATTCAAAAATCTTTTTAGCATGATCAAGTCTAGGCGAAAACATCCCACATACAGCAAAGTAAGTGCCATTGATTGTTCTTATTTTCTCCACTTGGTTTTGTTCAGCGGCATCATCAAAAACTTCGATGAGATGGTTGAGCAAGCTGGAGGATTCAGCAGCACCAATTTTTTTGGAAAGCGCCGCAAACCCATCAAGACGAAAGGCGATTAAAGAAATATTCGGATAATTATCAACGATATTCTTTTCTCCTTCTTGCAAACGCTTCACGATCATTGGAGGAATGAAATTGAGAAGAAGCTCTTTGTTTTCCTGTTGTTGTCTAGTGATGGTATTTTGTTGCTCGTCAATACTTAGAATCATTTCATTAAAGGAAGTCGCTAATTCTCCAAATTCGTCTTTACTTTGAATATCAATAGGCGTTGAATAATCCCCATTGCTCAACCTTCGGACACCTTCAGTCAATTTTTCAATAGGCTGTACAAATCGACCTGCTAAGAACATAGCCATAAAAGTGACAACCAAGATAATAATACATAGCGCAATAAAAACCTTTTTCTCAAAATCTTTAATAGAAGCATTTGCTTCAGCTTCATCCATTTCAGACAAAATCACCCAATTTAAATCGGGCAAGTGTAAAGGAGCATAAGAACTCAATACAGGTACAAATCTGTAATCCTCAATAACCTTCGTCTCTTCTTTTCCCGAAAGGGCCGCTATTACGCCTTCTGTTTTGACCTTTTGAGTTAGGATTGTCGTACCGATTCTATACATTTTATCCACGTCTTCTTGAGGTACGCCCAATTTGAGTAATGACTGTGTAAATCCAACTGTATCTTGTTTAAAAAACCTTGAAAGGGAACGCATTTTAAAATCTTCGCCGACCAAATAGGTTTCACCCGATTCTCCAAGCCCATCCGCTTCCCAATTTTCATTACCAGTCATTATTTTATTAATCTCTCCGACAGGCAACTGAAAGACTAATGCGCCAATGGTTTCAAGACCCTCTGTAATGGGTATCCCTACAAAAGCGGCTGGTGCACCATAAGAAGGACGATAATTTTTAAAATCTACAAAAGTCGCTTTACTAATATCAGCATTACTTTTGAGCTTTCTAACTAATTCTGCGAGATTGCTTTCTCGGTATGGACCCGTATATAGATTAGTA
This sequence comes from Bacteroidota bacterium, assembly GCA_024280135.1. Taxonomy (GTDB): domain Bacteria; phylum Bacteroidota; class Bacteroidia; order Chitinophagales; family Saprospiraceae; genus HyVt-613. The sequence continues at coordinate 8,074 of JAJRQS010000289.1, forward strand.
GCGTAATCCGTTTCTTTATAAACAGAATAAACAATATCCCCGTACTCTAAGTCTATCAAAAAGGCATCATAGAACCCAAATTTTAGTATTATTTCTGTTAGGTATTTATGATACCTTTTGTGGGCAATAGAATATTCTGACTCATCTCTTGCGTCATCCATTAGATATTTTTCGCCCGCTGGATTTGGGTTGTCGATGATATATTCGTATTGTAAATAACAGGCCTCAGCAGTATTGGGGTAGTACAGCTCAGGGTTATTCTTTACATCCATATTTTGCGTAAGCCTATCCACAAACTCAGTATAATGGTCACTTAACTGCTTAGAGCATTCAATATTAAGCGAATTCTCTCCAATTTTTCTAAACCCATTTTTGAAGTCCTTTAAAGCATTCTTTACCGTTTCATTGGCTCCTAAAACCTCTGTCACACTAGCCATTTCTTTAAAATAACTTTCAATCTGGTATTTTTTAGCTGATTTTATGCTATTCATCTGATTGAAGACGCTATGAGAAATAGCAGCTTTTCCATTCTGATAACCGATATATATAAGTACAACAGAAGATAATGCACTGACTAATATGAGCATCACGATTAAGCGTGAGCGAATACTCATTGATTTTGGAAGCAATTTCATGTAGATTCGTTAAATAGTGTTCAATATACTATGGTTATAGTGATACCATAGTTGATGAGGCAGGTTTTGATAGGTGGCCAAAGTTACATCTTTTTTTAAAGAAAAAAAACGAGTCAAACAAGCAGCATGGCTTTCACTTGATGTTAAACCAATCCAAACTCATATAGAATCTCTCATAATTTGCATACTTTGCAGCCAAATTAAACTCACTCCATGCGCTTCGTAACCAAACAACTCAACAAGTTAAAAGAAAAACTAACCTCTTTTCCTTTAGATGCCCATGTACCCACAGAGCGTCTAGGCAGTGAATATGGCGGATGGGTTTTTCCGAAAGGAATGCTTAATGAACAATCAATCTGCTATTTTGCAGGGGCAGGTACGGATATTTCCTTTGACTTAGCCGTCGCCGACCAGTATGGAAGCCAAGTATTTATTTTTGACCCAACACCCAAAGCCATTACGCATTTTGAGGCAACGAAAAAAGGCATTCTGCAAGGAGAAAAAATGTTTACGCAAGGAAAAAAGCATCAATACTTATCGAATCCCGCTGTCTTTGATCGAATCCGATTTTTGGAATATGGAGTTTGGAATCAGGACGAAGTATTGAAATTTTATGTGCCGAATAATGAGGCGTATGTATCGCATTCCGTTAAAAATTTGAACAAGACTAGTCAGTTCTTTAATGCCTCCGTCAAAAGCCTATCGTCCATTATGAATGAACTAGGACATGACTACATCGACCTACTTAAAATAGATATTGAAGGGGCCGAGTATGAGGTCTTGATGGACATCGTAGAGCAAAAAATTCCAGTGCATGCAATTTGTGTAGAATTCGATGAGAATTTTATGAAAAATATTGACAGTGGTTATCTAAAACGCATCAAAGACACCATTCATGCTCTTCAAAATGCCGGTTTCAAACTCATCTTTCGAGAAAAGCCTTTTGACATGACTTTTATCCATAAGAGAAAATTATAACCTTTTTTGCGGAAGCCCACCTAAAAGATCGTAAAGACTCGATTCAACAGGATTAAAGTTGTATTTTTTTTCCAAAAGCACCATAAAATCAACTCTTTATCGTTACATTCGTGCAGTTTTTTTTCCCTTAACCACAAAACTTCACTGAATGAAATCAATATTACTTTTCTTATTTCTTTTTATTTCTTCACAAAATATTGATGCTCAAGGGATTAAGTTCTTTGATGGAAAGTTAGAGAACCTGATGTCGCTTGCGCAAAAAGAGGATAAATTAGTGTTTATTGATGCTTATACGACTTGGTGTGGACCTTGTAAGGCGATGACCCAAAATGTATTTCCGAAAAAAATTGCAGGGGATTATTTTAATGCCAATTTTGTCAGCATTAAAATGGACATGGAAAAAGGAGAAGGTAGAGAAGTCGCTTTGAAGTATAATGTGAAGTCTTTTCCGACGATGTTATTTTTGGATAGTGAAGGTACATTGGTGCATAAAGTAGCGGGATATCAAAGCGCCGAAAACTTAATCAAACAAGGACAAAAAGCTAAGAACCCTGAAGCCAGTTTGGTTGCCATGAAAGAACGGTTTGCTATTGGCAATCGAGATCCTGCATTTCTATTAAAATATATGGAGTTGCGGTACAACATGGCTGATAATTCTCACGGTCCGATTGCGGAAGCATACCTAAAAACGCAAAAAGATTGGACAAACCCCAATGCCTTAAAAACCATCTATAAATACACATCTGATGCAGATTCTGAGATGTTCGCATACATGGTCGAGCACAAAGAAGCTTTTTATAGAAAATTTGGAGCTTCTAAAGTAGGCCGTAAGATTCAGTCCCTATTGGAAAGAAAAATAAACGATCCAAAAAATAATAGACTAGAAGACATTCAAAAACTTTACCGCAAGGTTTATCCGGGCATAGAAGGTGAGGTAAAAGCCTCTAAAGTAGCGCAAACTTACTATCGTCGAAAAGGAGATCGAACCGCTTTCGCAAAAGCTGTTTTCAAGCACTATAAAAAATATCCGTCCACAAATGCCGATGAATTGAATGAAGTAGGCATGACTTTTTATGAGGCTGTGGACAATCGAAAGTACCTAAAAAAAGCTTGTAAGCTAGTCAAAAAATCCATCAAGCTAGACAATAATCATTACAATAATTATACATTGGCTGCTATTCTCTACAAACTAAAAAAGAAACGAAAAGCAAAAAAAGCAGCCTACTCCGCCATTGCTTTGGCGAAAGCAGAAGATGAAGATTATGAGGAAATTGAAGATTTATTGAAGTTGATTGAGCAGTTGTAGTGCCTTCAGACTATAAAAGTGCGCCAAAACTGAATACAATTACAAAATCTAGTCGTCGTCATGATCATCCACACGGATAGCATCATGATCTGGAGCATCCACAGACAATTCTGTATGGGTAATCTTACCGCCAAGATTACCCACGCCAAAGGTCAATAAGCCAAAAATTAAAGTAACCAAGGTCGCCGTTTTAGCTATACTTTTTTCTCTAATTTACCACCAAAGTTTTAACTTGGCTATAGGTGCCATCAGTAATTCTAATTAAATATTGACCAGAGCTCATATTTGGAAGATTAATGTTTTTTTCGTATTCACCAGACTGTAGCATCCCTGTGAATAAATTTGAAAGAATTTTTCCATTCATTGCCATTAACTCAATCTGAACAGAGTCAGAAGTTGCTATTTTAAAACTCAATAAAACCTGCTTCCCATTAGAAGGGTTAGGAGAGATTGATAAGTCAAAAACTCCATTTGTCTTTAGTTCATTTAAGCCCACGACTGTATTATCAATATACACTTTAAAAATAGTATTAGATGCAAAACTCTGCGTACCATCATTAACAAAAAAGATATTGGGCGCCGAACTACTAATACCACCATAGATATAACCAACCAGTGTTTTACTGTCTTCTGGAAGGGCTTTAAAATCTAAAATCTCTTCCCAGAAATAATCATTAACAGGTATAAACTCTGCACCAGAACCAACCAATTCAGGCATCTCAATATCCAATTTTACTTCTTCGTAGGTGCTATTTTCTAACCTAGTTACCCGACTAATCGTTTTAACAAAAGGCACATTATCATCATCAATTAAAATACCATTCACATCATAATAGTACTGTGCCATTCCACCAAAAAACAAGGTGTGCATTGTATTATTGACCGAATCAAACATCGGTATTTTAGCACTATGATAATGACTCAAAAGCTGCGTAAAACTCGGAACAACTTCATAATCATTCTCTGTAATATTGACCAAATCAAAAAATGGCGTATCATCTGGTTGCTTAAATACACCCGTAAACATAGTAAACCCATACGACCCATCAGCAAATATTTGGGGAGACATATTGAAATCTCTACGTGGCAAAACAATTGTATCTGTCATCGGTGTATGGTGGGTCACTATTGGTGAAACACCTGTAAAATCTAATTCAAATTTACGTATTTGACCTGAGTATTTTTGATAAAAACCTGGCCCCTGATTAGGGCCCATCGGATTATATCGCCCATTAAATTCTTGACCACCGACCAAGTAGTAAATACCATCTTTATAGCCCATCTCTCCACCAGTAATGGCCATAGTCGTATCTTCTACCTGACGTACATAGTCGATAATAGACTGATTATCAATGATTGCTGCTACAAACTCATCCACATCTATCGTCGTAACATCAGGGTAAGTGATATGGTCATCTGCCGTTGCAGAATATCCATAGCCGCCTGTTATAACAAGCTTATTACCCACTTGAATAAAGTTCTGATTGGTCGATTGCAATTGTTCATAAATGGGAGTCGGTAGCTCCTGTAAGGATTTTGACCAAACTTCTTGGGTACTGGGATCAATCACCGTTGCCATCGTATTGTTATTAACTGCCTGAAAAGCAGCCCAAGGCTGCCTTCTATGCAAGCCATCCAGTCGACCACCCAAAATTAACCATTTCCCATCAGATGATTTTGCCCAAGTATAAGAATGCACACCTGGTGCGTCATCAATAGTCATTGGCTCTATGCTCACAGTAAACGGTGAGTAAGTTTGACCAAAAACCGAAATGGTCAAAATTAAGCTTAAAATTAAAAAAAGAGCTTTCATTTTATTTTGTTTTTGCGCATCATGAATTTAATTATATAACTCATATGCAAATAGAAAATATATTACCAAGTATTCCGAAACACTTTCGCAAATGAAAAAGTTTCTAGTCGTCGTCATGATCACCCACACGGATAGCATCATGAGTCGGAGTATCCACAGACAATTCGGTATGACGAATCTTACCGCCAAGATTACCCACCTTAGCAAAAACGCCAAAGGTCAATAAACCAAAAATTAAAGTAATCAAGGTCGCCGTTTTAGCTATACTTTTTTTCTTCCAAAAAGCATACAAAGACAGAAGAGAAAGACCACCTAAAAAAGCCATCATCAGGATGGCTTTTTCCGCCAACTCTTCATGCTCATGAATAACAGCATCGGAGATACCAGGCAAATGTTCTACCGCTTCTTCGGCTTCTTCACCTGTAAAATAAGCAGGCAATGCCAAAATAGCCATAAATATTAAGACACCCAATCCAGTCTTTTTGACAGGTAGGTTATTGATAAAAAGTCCATAAGCTAAGACACCCAGACCGACTAATGTTCCAATAATGGGAAAATGATTCAAGACTAAATGCAAATGAGCTCCATCCATGACTATTCGATTTTGTGTAAACAGTAACTAGGCGACAATGTCTCTAACTACTTTTGGAAAAAATTTTGATATTCGACTAATTGGGCTTTAATTTTCGTTAAAACTATTGCCCCTTTTTCTTTCGTATCGACCGTGCCGAGCATTTTCTTCATCAAAGACATCAAGTACTTATGCAAGGCCTGGCGTTGACTACCGAAAGTAAAGTTACTTACTTTGAAAGAAATCGTAAAAGATTTTCACCTCCGCATGGAGTTTTGGGACTAGTTCTTTTGCTTTTGCCAAATCTTTCTCAGAAATCAAAGTATGTGTTTTTGCTTCAATCCCATAAAAAAAGGCATGTATCTGATCAAATAGCTCCCCAGTATAAGACTTATCCATTAAAACAAATTTCATTTTCCCAAAGACGTCTTTGCCTAGCTGATTGTAACTTTCAATTTTATCTGCACTAAAGCTTTCAAGATTCTGGTCAATCTCTTGCACCAACTTATACGTCTGAGCACTTACCACCCATTTTGTCCCATTATCCAATGTTAACTTCGATTCATGTCCTGCCCCCTTCGACACATTTTCAAAATCCATGTTGTATAATGCTTCAACTATCAACCTAAGTTCATCGTCTTCATATGGTAGTTTGGGCATCAAATTAAACTTCCTTACAGCTCCTGGCATTAATGAATTTTCTTCTGAAGGATTTTTTACAATTGCCATAACCGCCTGTACAAATTCTTCTTTGTCTGGGTAATTAGGTAAATAATGCTCCTGTACTCGTAACATTGGCGGAGCAACCATCTTATCTCTTTTACTGGGATCAGGCCTTTCAAAGTGACAGATATAGCACTTACTTTTCATCAACTCGTAGCCCTTAGCGTCCGAAGCGGGATTTAAGCCCATTTCTGATACATCAGCTTTTGCATCACTACTTTGTGAAGGACTTTTTCCTGCTTGCTCCTTACAAGCCCCCAACAAGACTAGCAGGCTAACAACCAACAAAATACTTATCTTTTTCATTTTTATTCTTTTAAGATTAGTGGCTCCGACTATTCAGAGCCACTAAAACAAATAATCATCTAAACTTATTGACCACATTGTTCGCGATCACTACCCAGTACTTCTTCCAGTTTAACTTGCGTAATAAATTGAGCTTCATAGGTAATATTTGCATTCTCTAATTGCCCATTAAAAGCACGCATATGATTTCTTGAACCACAGTTCAAATTGTCGTAAGCATCTAATAAGTCCGAATTGTTGGTTTTTTCTATTGCATTATCTAAATCAAAAATATCTACATCTTCAATCGTTGCTCCCACGACTAAAGCTTCTTCCAGTGAAACATCCCCTTTGGCAATCAAGCTATTATAAAGTGTCTGTAAATCTTCATCTCCAAATTGACCTGCTTCAGGTGCTAAAGCCACAGGGTCTTGCAAATTGTACTTGTTAATAATCACCAACAACTTATCCATGTGTTTTTGCTCACTCTTGCCAATATTCTTAAACACATTCAGTCCATACTTGGCATACATATAATCATATACATCTCTTGCCAGTTTTTCTTCTTCTCTCATATAGAGTAAGTCTTGTTTTTCTTCTGCGGTTAGCTCCACTAAAGTATCTGTTGGGTTAACCTCTTCATCATTACAAGATGTAGAAAATCCCAAAAGCAATGCTACAAACAAACTCAAAATACCAAAATTCTTCATAATCATTTTTTTTAGATTTAATAAAATGGGCTTTTTACCCTTTCCTTAACCCCTACTACGCTCCACTTCCAGTTTTCTTTCACTTTCGTAAAAAAAAATACATAAAACTTATAACACACTTGTAATCAACTATTTAAAACTTAAATTATTTATTAGCTTCTTTTTCGCTTTGCTTGAAAATCAGCATATTCTTTTCTTGTTATTTCCCCATCGCCATTAGCATCAATACGCTTAAATGGTACATCTTGAATGGCTTTCGCTCCTTTGCGGTTGTTTTCACGAACTCTTTGTGCTTGTGTCAACTCATCGGGAGTAATCAAGCCATTACCATCTACATCTAATGTCCGAAAAGATACTTGTCTATTTTTTCCTTTTTTTGATTTTTTTCTGTTTGACTTTCTTTTTGAGTGGCTATTTGCCTGTCTTTTTTTATTTTGGGTAGCCCTCTTCTGCCTAAATTCCGCTTTTGTAATAAAGCCATCTCCATCCACATCAAAACTTTTAAAAGACGGTGCCCCCGTGGCATTCCTTCTCTTCCCAGATTTATTGCTTCTCCGCTTTGCCTTTACTTGCTCAAACTCCTTTTTGGTAATCAAACCATTCCCATCCACATCAAAAGTCGTAAAATTTTGCTGATTTTGCCCCATTTTGCGTCCTTGACCATTTCTTTGTTGGGTGTATGCTGTTGTGGTCATAAATACTAGGACTACAGCGAACAATAGTTGTACAGAAAATCTTGTTGTTGGTCTCATGATTCCTAATTTTTAGTTAATTGATTAATAACTTCATCTACTACTACGCAAGCCAATTCGATTTCCTTTCACTTTGTGCAACAATTTTCCATTTATTTACTGTTGCAAAAAATCTCGCTCCATATCGGGAGTACCTACTTAAGCGGTTTATCACGCATCCGTCGTTTACGCATCATTTCCATCCCCCCCCAAGGTCTAATTTCTTCTGCATAGAACAAGAGATCCCCTTCTAATGTGCCAATTATTTTTACTTTCTCTCCTGTATCCAGACTTAAGACAGGGGGAATAAAAATATCTTTACTCATTTCTACAATCCAAATCTTTCCATCAAAATCTTTCAACTCCAACTCGCCATCTTCATAAGAAACAATTTCTCCGGACAAAAATCCATCTTCAGGATTCATCCAAATCAATTTCTTCTTTTCCTGAATACTTTCGTAAGCAGATACTCGAATATCAAAGGCGTGCTCCAATTTTTGGGCGCCACCATAAACAAAGAAGGCCGCTCCTAACAACACACTAAACGAAAAAGAAAAGAGCAAAAGCTGCGTAACGGTATACTTGTAACCACGCTTTGATTTATGAATGCTAAACATTGCCAAACCTAAAAAAGCTAATAGCAATATCAACCAGAATAGTGGCAACATACCAAGCAGCATCTCTACCTTAGAATGGGACAAGTGTCTTATTACACTAAAATCCGTCTGCTGTATCGCAAACAACACAATAGAAAAAGCAGCCGCTCCCACCAATACAAAAATAAGAAAACCAGCCCAAATAGCCCAATTCCGCAAGGTAAATCGCCATCTCGGAATAGGTTCTTCCTGTTTTATTCTATTCAAAAAATCGTCTTTCTTTGCCATAATCCTAATCTTCAAAGAATTTTATACTTTTATCGTTTGCAATTTTAGCAAACCTTTTCTTCGCTCTATTTATTCTTGTCGCAACAGTACCCATTGGCATTTTTAAGACATCTGATATTTCTTCATAATTCAGATGTTCAAAATATCGAAGCACCAAAATGGATTTATAATCAGGCGGCAACTTACTCAAAACGTGCTGAACCGCCAACTCTTTCTGCTCCAAAGATTCATCAGTGTCATCTACCCCAACCCCATCAATATCGCCTAGTACTACCTGCTCCATTTCCCGTTTTTTTTGCTTACGCCAAAAAGAAATAGTCTCATTATGCACAATCCGATAAGCCCAAGTTGAAAATTTCATATCTCCATCAAAACTATTGATATTTTTCCAAACCTTCACAAACGCATCCTGCAAAATATCTTCGGCATCTTCTTGCCCAACATTCGAAAGCCGATGTATATATCTAAGCAATTGGCTGTGATATTTGTTGTAAAGACATACAAAATAAGCTGATTCGTCTAGTGCTAGACGAATCAACTCTACATCTGTATATTCCTTACAACCAATCACTTATAGTATATTTTCAAGGTAAGATTTATTCTCCACCATCCAAATAATAAGCGCCAGCTATCACCCATTTACCCGTAGGATTATTCGAAAAGGTAACCCAATTATTTTGCACCTTCGGACTTTTCAAGAGCTCCTTTTTGACTTCATCCCCCGTTACCCGATAAGCAAAATACATATCTCCTTGCTTCAGGACAGCATCCATCGGCAAACCCACTTGCTCACTCGTTGCACCTTTAATTTTTGCATTGGCAAATACACCTGGTTTGATGGCAGGGTCCTTATGCGCTTCAATGTGGCAATGTACATTCATCGTATTCGTCGTTGGATCTATCAAAGGATTAATCTTAACCACTTCTGCTTCAAAGCTTTCATTACCACTAGGCAAAACAAATTCCACTTTCTGCCCCTTTTGTATAAATGGCGCGTCCTTCGACAACACATTTAATTCTAAGTGCATGTGCGCTTTATTTGCGATTTCCATTAGCTTATTCTCTGGCTGAACCATCTGCCCCATATTAACATCTACCGAATGAACATAACCCGAAGTCGAAGCAAAAACAGAAATTGAAGACTGATAAATGCCATCTTGCTCTAACCTTGAAATATTAATACCGAGTGCAGACAACTCACTTTTCAATCCATTATATGTTGCTTCCAATTTCTTTTTTCGAGCTAAAACTTCTTGATACTTTTTATCAGAAGTTGCATTACTTTCTTTCAATTGACGTACACGTTTAAAGTCAATATCTGCATATTCCAAATCCGCTTTAGCTTCCATCAACATCCTCTGCTCTTCAATTAGCTTAGGGTTTTCAACGGTGGCCAACAAACTGCCCTTCTTGACATAGTCTCCAGGAATATATTTCAGGTACTTTATAAAGCCCGCAGTTCTAGAATGTACAAAAACCAATTCCGTTGGTGGTAAGTCCACCATACCTGTACAATCGATCTCATGTTGTACATTCTTTTTCGACAGCTCCGCAATTTTGACCTTACTATTTTTCGCTAGAGAACTAGTGCTCATCGAACTACTCTGGTGGGTTTGAGCTGGAGCTTCCACTTCGGGTTGCTCCGAGCTGCAACTCGCAAACATGAGCAGGCCCAAAAAGATAAACACCCCAAACAAGTTAAGCATATTGTTTTTATTACTGAATGAATATTTCATTTTATTTTGTTTTCTGAGTTAAGAAAGAAAGTTGTAATTGTGCGTCATTCCACGCTTTAGCCAAATCTAAATAATCACTTCGATTTTGGATAAACTGCTCCTGAATTTGGCTAAATCTTAAAAAGTCTATCTCTCCAAATTCATATTGCTTTAGAAGCTTTGATTGCCAAGATTCACTTTTTGTCTGAATCAACTTTAGGCTATCCATGCTAGCTTTAATCATCGCCAGCTTTTCTTTTAACTGGTTGATTATCAATTCTATACGATTTGATTCGTATTCTTTAGTATTCAAAATTTTCTGACGTTGAAGTGCAATTTGCTCATTTTTGGTCTTCGCTTTCCGACGGTCAAGGGGGATACCCAATCCTAAAGAAAAGCCATGAAAACCAAACGCTTTCTCAAAGGATTGAAATTGATAACCCAATGACAAATTAGGCTGCTTGGCCAACCTTTTATTTAATTTAGCTTCCGTGTCCAGCGCTTTAGCTTGTAGTTGATAAGTCTTTAATAGTGGGCTCTCCTCTACTTCAAAGTCATCCAGCCTTTCGGCAAAAACAAAAAACTTCGTATTGGTTAATTCCACGTCATCTTTCAAAAATGCTTTTTGTTTTATGGTACTTGCCACTATGGTTTTATTTTGTTCCAATAATTGAATTTTATTTTTTAGCGCAAGCATACGCATCTCCAATAAGGCTTCTTCCGAAAAATCAACATCGCCATATTGCACTTTCGCATCCACAATAGATTTTAATTTTTCGTAAGTTGCATTCAATTCTGTCCACAGTTTGATAGATTCTTGCCAATAGGACCATTGATTAAAATCTTTTCGGATTTCATAACTCAATTGATTGCTCATCAATTCTTTCTGAAAAGAAACGGCATTTGCTTTATCATTATAGTATTCTGCAAAGCCTTTTTTCTGAAGAAGCTGACTGAAATCTTGGTTTATAGTAAAACTATTATCATAGTCCTTCGTATTCATCTGTCCCCCCTGATACCCAAGCTCTAACGGCTGAAAAGCCCCGACTGCTTTTTTGTTGAGCAGTACTATATCTGCATCCATCTGTACATTTTGTATGGTCGGATGATTAGCAATAGCATAGGTGACGACTTCATCTACAGTCATGGATGTTTGAGCATGTGCCATCCCCGAGAAACCGATCAAAGCGACAACCAAGGTGGCTTTAACCGCCCATTTCTTTCGATTAATTAAATAGTAAATGGTCGGCAATATCAACAAGGTCAACAAGGTGGACGAAATCAATCCGCCAATAACGACCGTTGCCAAAGGACGTTGCACTTCTGCCCCACTCCCGGTGGACATGGCCATAGGGATAAAACCAAGAGCCGCCACCAAGGCAGTCATTAGTACCGGACGCAAACGACTTACACTTGCTGCCGTAATCAGGTATTTTAAATCATTAAATTTCTTCACATCTAATTGTTTAATCGCACTTAATAATACAATACCATTCAATACTGACACACCAAACAAGGCTATGAATCCAATGCCTGAAGAGATACTAAATGGCATTCCACGCACCTGCAAAGCAATCACCCCACCCACAGCAGAAAGTGGCACCGCTATAAAAATCGTCAATGCATCCGCAACATTACCAAAAGCCAAAAACAATAAAAGTAAAATTAAGAATAATGCGATGGGTACCGCAACCAATAACCGCTTAGATGCGTTTTCCAAGTTTTTATACTGTCCGCCATATTGAATTTCATAACCTGCTGGCAAGGTTAACTCTGCATCCAATTTCTCAGAGATATCCGCCACTAAACTCGCCACATCTCGATCCCGTACATTGACCCCAATATTAATAAATCGTTTGGCTTGTTCTCTAGAAATCAACATGGGGCCTTCGATGGCTTCAACAGAAGCCACTTCACTGATAGGCAATGGGTTTCCATCCGCACTTAAAATAGTTAACTGATTCAAATCCAATGATTTACGGGCTTCTTCATTCACTCTTACAACCAAATCAAACTTGCGTTCTTCTTCAAAAATATTGCCCACTTGCTCTCCTGCATAAGCCGCTCGAATCACTTGATTGACATCTTCGACGGAGATACCATATTGCGCTAATTTGTGTCGATTGTATTTAATATTCAGTTGTTGCAGTCCATCTGTTTGGTCAACTTTCACATCACCCGCCCCAGGAATCGTCTCGACCAATAGAGCCACTTCATCCGCTTTTGATTTTAGTACTGCGACATCTTCACCAAATATTTTGACGGAAATATCCGATTTTGATCCTGTCATTAGCTCATTAAATCTCAACTGAATAGGTTGTGTAAATTCAAAGGAAGCCCAAGAGATATGTGCTAATTTTTCTTTCATCTTATCCATCATTTCTTCGCGTGTGGAAGCCGACACCCATTCGTCTTTATCTTTCATAATAATCATAACGTCGGCATCTTCAATAGCCATTGGGTCTGTTGGCACTTCAGCAGTGCCTATTTTTGATATTACATGCTTGACTTCTGGAAAATTTTCTAAAATTATTTTTTCCGCAAGGCTTGAAGTATGAATGCTCTCGTTCAAAGAGCTCCCAGGTTTGATAGATTGTTGCATGGCAATATCTCCTTCTTCTAAGGTCGGTACAAACTCAGCCCCCAAGCTACTAAAAGCCAAAATCGTGTATATAAATGCTAAGACCCCTATCCCAATAATAGCCAAAGGTTTTTTTAATGCCCATCCAATCGTAGGTTGATACAGCTTGCGCAAAAAACGCATAATTTTATCCGCCAATGTATTAGTGACTTTAATGTCCTTTTTCAAAAACAGCGCAACCATCACCGGCACATAGGTCAAGGAAAGGATCAAAGAGCCAAAAATGGCAAAACCCACTGTCTGTGCCATTGGACGAAAGGTTTTCCCTTCTGTGCCTTCTAAAGTCAAAATTGGGATAAAAACCAATAAGATAATTAAAACACCAAAAGCTGCAGAGCGGTAAATTTTAGACGTCGATTCTTTAACAATACCATCCATCCCTTTTTGCGTAAGCTTCTGTCCCACGTATCCTGCGGCTAAGGCATGGAGCAAGCCTTCGACAATAATCACTGCTCCATCAATCACTATCCCAAAATCAATTGCTCCCAACGACATCAGATTGGCAGAAATCCCAAAATAACGCATCATCGTCAAGGCAAACAATAAAGACAGCGGAATCACCGAAGCGACTACTAATCCAGCCCGAAGATTACCTAATAAAATCAGCAAGACAAAAATAACAATTAAGCCCCCTTCCACGAGATTGCGCTCCACTGTACTAATCGTCCGAGCAATCAATTTGGAACGATCCAAATAAGGATAAATATGCACACCTTCAGGCAGACTCTTTTGCACCTTTGCCACACGCTCTTTTACATTTGCCAAGACTTCAGACGTATTAGCTCCTTTGAGCATTAGGGTAATTCCCCCCACCACTTCACCTTGCCCATCCATCGTCATTGCACCATAACGCTTGGCCGACCCAATGCTTAACTTAGCAACATCCCCAATGGTAATAGGAATACTTTTTTCCTAGCGACAGGTACTTGGCGTATTTCGTCCATTGTCTGCAATCGACCAGCTGTCCGAATATAATAAGAATAAGGCCCTTTTTCGATGTAACTACCACCACTATTTTGATTATTGGCCTTTAAGGCTTCAATCACATCCTGCATGGTTAGTTGATAGGTTTTCAGGGCAGCGGGATCTACGGCGACTTCGTATTGTTTTAAGTTTCCACCAAAGCTACTCACTTCTATAACGCCTTTAGTACCATTGAGCTGACGCTTCACAATCCAGTCTTGAATGGTTCGTAAATTAGTCACATCATACTGACCGATATGCGCACTATCTACCGTCAAAACATACTGATAGATCTCTCCCAAGCCCGTAGTAATAGGCATTAATTCTGGTTCAGTAAGTCCTTCTGGCAACTCCCCTTTTGCAATATTTAATTGCTCTTGGACATATTGTCGAGCCAACATCCCGTCCATATCTTCTTCAAACACCACCGTTACAACCGACAAGCCATACCTTGAAATCGAACGTACTTCTTCTACGCCAGGAAGGTTGGTCATTGCAGCTTCGATGGGATATGTGATTAATTGCTCCATCTCTTGTGGAGCTAAGGTCGGCGAAGTACTCACTATTTGCACCTGATTATTGGTAATATCAGGCACGGCATCTAGGGGGATTTTCGTTGCCGAAAATACACCTACTATTGCCAGTGCCAAGACACCCAGAAGTACTAGCAGCTTATTCTCTAATGAGAATTGTATAATTTTATCAAACATTGGATTTTTTTAAATTAAAACGATGAATTATTGTCTAGGAAAAGACACGATGATTCATGATAGACGGTATAAAGGCTCAAGGAACAAGCGCATTTATACAAGCATCCTTCTCTAAAAGGAAATTTACAAGTAAAAAGTAAAGAGAAAGGAATGCGGACTAGCCGAGGATTGGGGGCCCACGCAATACGGTGGCGTCTAAAAAGGTATCTTCTTGATAATCAGCCTGATACAATGGTATTACCCGCACACCATCCGTGGCTTCCATTGAATATTCTAACCAAAAAACTAAGGGAGTAATTTGAAAATTGTCACCGACCGGGACAATATCAGCAGTATAATCTGTTTGGGGTTGTGAAAAAGCTTCTAAGTGATCTCCACCCAAATCAATTAATAAAATACCACCCAGTAACCCTGTTGCCGACGAACTAACTTGCACTACGTCTTCTCCAGCATGATGCTCATGTGAATGTGGCGTAACATTGTGTAAAACGATAAAAAGCATCGCTACAAACAACAAAGCTATATTGCTAATTTTCTGCATTAGGTTTTTCAACTGATTCGATTAGTGACCAAACACCCATTGTTAAGAATAGTTCATAGAAAAAATTAATAATACAACTTTACTTTATTGATTGTAGTGTCCCCAAAAAATCGGACAGCGAGTTAAGACAAAAAAAACCATTAAATTTGCCATTATGAAGAGACGCAAATTCACATCAAAATTCAAGACCAAAGTAGTCTTAGAAGCCTTAAAGGAACGCCAAAGCCTAAGCG
>JAJRQS010000290.1 GCA_024280135.1 Bacteroidota bacterium
ACCTTAGCAAATCAAAATATCTTCTTGCCTTCGGCATGTGGAGGAGGTGGAACGTGTGCCATGTGCGAATGTAAAGTACATTCGGGTGGAGGAGAAGCATTGCCTACGGAGATGAATCACCTTTCGCGGAAGCAAGTAGCGGAACATGAGCGTCTAGCTTGTCAAGTAAAGGTAAGGGAAGATATGGAGATTGAAATTGCTCCAGAAATCTTTGGAATTAAGAAATGGGAATGCGAAGTTGTGTCTAACTATAACGTGGCTTCCTTCATTAAAGAGTTTGTGGTGAAGTTGCCAGAAGGCGAAACACTAGATTTTGAAGCAGGCGGCTATATCCAGATTGACGTACCCAAAATTGACGTGGACTTCAAGGATATGGATATTACGGCACATCCCCGTATGGGAAAAAAGCCTGATGAATTTAAAGCTGAATGGGATAAATTCAACCTCTGGCCGTTGAAGATGAAAAACCCAGAACCGATTTTTAGAGCCTATTCAATGGCAAATCATCCTGCTGAAGGAAATATAGTCATGTTGAATATTCGTATCGCTACGCCGCCTTGGGATAGAGCTAAGAATAATTGGATGGATGTAAATCCAGGTATTTGTTCGTCTTATGTTTTTGGGTGCAAACCAGGAGACAAAGTAACCATCTCAGGACCTTATGGTGAATTCTTCATCAAAGAAACGCCAAAAGAAAAAGTATATATTGGTGGTGGAGCAGGCATGGCACCATTACGCTCGCACCTGTTTCACTTGTTTCACACAGAGAAGTGGAGAGATTCTAAAGTGAGTTACTGGTACGGTGGACGTACACGAAGAGAATTATTCTACATGCAAGATTTTGCAGACATCGAAAAGGAATTCGATAATTTTAAATTCTATGTGGCATTAGACA
The DNA here is from genome assembly GCA_024280135.1 of Bacteroidota bacterium. Classification (GTDB taxonomy): domain Bacteria; phylum Bacteroidota; class Bacteroidia; order Chitinophagales; family Saprospiraceae; genus HyVt-613. Next base: position 896 of record JAJRQS010000290.1, read on the forward strand.
ATCCACTTCCAGAAGATAATTGGACCTTGAAGAAAGACATTAAAGATACTGAAGGTGATGGTTTCAAAGGATATGTGATGCAAGTACTTTTTGATGAATATTTGAAGAACCACCCCGCTCCAGAAGAAATAGAATATTACTATTGTGGGCCGCCAATGATGGCTAAATCCATCATGGATAAACTAGATGCGCTAGGTGTGCCGGAAGAGAATATTGCTTTTGATGACTTTGGGTAAATGATTGAATTAAATTAATTTTAAAAAACACCTACTGATTTTCAGTAGGTGTTTTTTTGTAACGGGTTTTAACTGTCCAGTTCAAAGCTAAAATCTAAGTGGTTAAAATTTAGATCGATAAAATACCTTGTAAGTCAGCGAGTTATACAAATTCTGTTGTTTAGTAGTAGCTATTTATTTGCTTTTTTACTTTAGCGTTTGGACTCCTTTTATGCAAATTTGGTGCTTGGATTACCCATTCTATGGACGGGTAGGAAGACGTATATGACCTGTTGCTTATGATGTTACGTTGAGCAATTTCGCACCTTATCTTTTGCCTTGACGGCGAGCAGTACTCTTATTTCTTTTTAAGTGGAAAAGTTGCTAGAAATGTATATCTTTACTATCCTACTAATCTAATTAGAAGTAATATGGAAAAGCATTTGACCCAAGTAGAAAAGCAATTTCTGTCATTTTCTTCACAAATGAAGGAGATGAACACCAAAATTCCCTATATCATTGTTGAAAACTTCCCTAAGTTAGGGTTCTTATCAGCATTACGATTTTTAGAATGGGTGGATAGAAATCCCGATGGTGTTATTAGCTTGCCGACGGGTAAGACACCAGAATACTTTATTAAGTGGACAAAGTATATTATCGACAATTTTGAGAATGCTAAGACACAAGAATTATTAATTAAAAATGGATTAAACCTAACTAAGAAGCCAGATTTAAGCGGATTGAGATTTGTTCAAATTGATGAGTTTTTTCCTATAGATTCAAGTCAGCACAATAGTTTTTTGCATTATGTGAAAGCATTTTATATTAAAGGTTTTGGGCTTGATATTAAGAATGCCTTGTTGATGGATGCTAATGAAATCCCATTGAATGAAACAGGGACAAGTACTTTGAAAGAAGTATTTCCTGATTCTAAAGTTGATTTGTCTCTTCGGTATCGAACACCAGAAACGACTCTAGAACTGAAGCAGCAAGAAGCTATTTTTCAAATTGATAAATGGTGTGCGGATTATGAAAAGAAAATAAGAGACTTAGGTGGCATTGGTTTCTTTTTGGGTGGTATAGGTCCTGATGGGCATATTGCTTTTAATACTCGTGGTTCTGATCATTTTTCAACCACTCGATTAACAGAAACAAATTTTGAAACGCAAGCAGTTGCGGCGGGAGATTTGGGCGGTATTGAAATTTCCAAAAATCGGCTTGTTATTACGATAGGCCTTGGAACGATTACTTATAATAAAGATGCCGTTGCTATTATTTTTGCTGCAGGAGAAGCTAAAGCAAAAATTGTTAAACACTCGCTTGAATCCACTCCTTCTAATCTCTTTCCAGCAACAGTCTTGCATCAATTAAAAATGGCTCGTTTTTATGTGACTGCTGGTGCCGCTTCTTTGCTGGAGGATGAACTATACCGACTGTACAATACGGGGGAATGGACGCATGCTCGAACAGAACGCGCTGTTATTGAGTTGTGTCAAAAGTTAGATAAATTCGGTAGTCGTCTGACTTTAGATGATTTAAAAGGTGACCCTTACTGTCGTTTGATTCCCAACCTTTCTGAGCATACCGTGGAGGCAGTGCAGAACTCTATTATGGCAAAGATAGATAAGGGAATGGAGCCTGAGTCACATGAGACTTACTACCATACAGGACCTCATCATGATGATGTGATGTTGGGGATATTACCGCACGTACATCGACTATTGAGAGATGAAACAAATCATGCAGAATTTTCTATAATGACTTCTGGGTTTACAGCAGTGACTAATTCTTTTATCACTAAGACCCTAGAGTTTACAAAAGAATTATTAGAACAGGGTTTGATTCAGATGGTTAGGTTTCCCGATTTTTTTACGACTGGATTTAAGTATAAATGGGATAAAGATGTCTATCATTTTTTATCGGCTGTAGCTTCTGAAAACCATTATGAACAAGAACGGGGCTTGTCACATAGGGTGATTCGAGCGATCATCGATATTTATGGGAGCCAAAGCACAGAACAATTATTTTTTCAAATAAATGAAATTTTGTCAATCCTTCGGGTAAGTTATGATGGGCAAAAAAATCCAGCGAAAATCCAAAAACTGAAAGGTATGGTTCGGGAGTTTGAGGAGGAGTTGGTATGGGCTCATTTTGGGGTTCGAGTCAAAAATGTGCATCATTTGCGTTTGGGTTTTTATACTGGAGATATCTTTACGGAACAACCCGAAAAGGGGCGTGATGTAGAGCCAATCTTACAACAACTTCGAGATATAAAACCAACAGTTTTGAGTTTGGCTTTGGATCCAGAGGGGAGCGGACCAGATACACATTACAAGGTTTTACAAGCGACTGCAGCGGCTGTTCGTTTATGGGCAGAAGAAAAAGATTTGTCAGCATTTAGAATTTGGGGATATCGGAATGTTTGGTATCGTTTTAGACCATCAGAAGCAGATGTGATGGTACCCGTTTCGTTAAATGCAATGGCGACATTGGATGCTTCTTTTAAACATTGTTATTTGACGCAAGTAGAAGCTTCTTTTCCGAGTTATATGCACAATGGAATGTTCAGTACGCTTGCGCAAAAAATATGGGTAGAGCAAATGGAACAACTATATCTCCTCTTAGGTAAGGATTTCTTTTACCAAAATGAGAGCCCTCGTTTGAGGGCCAGCCATGGCATGGTGTTCTTTAGAGAAATGAATGTGGAGACATTTCTTAAAGAGGCTCGTCGTTTGGAAAAGAGTATGGAGGGTATTTCTGTTTAGAACAATATGTAGTGTTCTGAGGGGACGATATTACTAGAATATTGTACGCAAATTCAGTATCTACGGTCATTCAATCTCCAATCATACTTGTTGTACGATATTTTTGCAGACGCATTAATGGGTGTACGGGAATATTTATTCAAGAATGCAATCAAAGAACGGTTACGAGTGAAGTCCTTTTTGAACCATTTAAAAATCTTTGACAGTTCTAGCTTGTTGGCAGTAAT
>JAJRQS010000291.1 GCA_024280135.1 Bacteroidota bacterium
CCCGTCGCTCTGCGTCGGATAGATTTAGCTCGACCATTACCAAAACGGTAGGTAAAGAAAAGCCTAAATTGGTTGCTTTCTGAATAGGCTAACCCATCTAACTGCTGGCCAGACAAATTGCTAGTCATGTGTAAACGCTGGCTATGAAAGATGTCAGCGGCTACCAATTTTAAAGAACCACGTCCTTGAAACAAAGCCTTTTGTATGCCTAGGTCTGTTCGCCAAAATGCACCTAATTCAAAAGTGCCTTCCCATATCGTAGGAGATTGGTACAGCCCCATCCATTCTATAGTAAAATGTTTTGGGAGTGGAATGCGACTTTGAAACTTGGCATCAAATCCAGTCGCATTCAAATTGATTTTGCTTCCACTATCCAATTGTCCGAGGTCTTGTTTGTGAAAGATATTAGCACTCGTTTGAAAGATGATTTTTTTTGTCAGGGGGATGGGGTAGGAGATATTCATATTGAAGAGGGTCTCTTGGTCTAGGTTGATCCAAGTAAGAAAAGATCGGTTCTCTGCCTTCGGTAATTCAACTCTAGCAATTACTTGATCTATGATTGAATAGCCTAGTTTGATTTGTAGTTTACGGTTGTGCGAAAAAGTTAAATCTAAACTATGGGCATATTCGGGTTTTAAGAATGGATTTCCTTTTTGCCCATTCAAATCATCTAGCTTGACTTCAAAGGGATTTAATTTGTAATAGTTGGGGCGATTAACTCGGTTTGAAAAAGCTAAGTTCCAGTGGGTTGATTTATTAGGATTCCATGTAATCGAAGCAGTAGGAAACCAGTCTAGTTGGTTATTGCTATTTTTTTTGTTTAAGGAAGGAATGGGTGAGACTAGATCGCCAATAATATCCATATATTCGGCACGTAAACCGAAGGAGTAGTTAATTTTATTAGTAATAGAATGGCTAAAGTCAAAATACCCAGCATGTACTTTTTCTGAATAACTAAAGTTATTCGTTTTTGTACTGTCCAGTTTAGGTTGCTCATTGATTCTATTGTAGAAATCAAAGGGGTTATCACTAAGCAGTTGCGTTGTCTTTGCACCTATATCAAGTTTTCCTCCAAATATTTGGTGACTAATATCAATATTAGAAGAAAGAATGCTTATCTCGGATGGCGAATTAATATAAAAATTAGCTCTGGATAAAAAGGTGTTTTGAGAATCAAAATATTGATTGGGTTGGTCGGTTGTTTCGGGTTGAGTGAAAAGACCATAATTGATGTCAAAATTAAGATTAGTTTTTGCAGAAAAATGATGTAAGTAGTTGACATTGAGGTTGTTAAATGTTTTTTGGTTGTCAGTAAAATTTGTAGAATGAAGAATTTTATCGAGTTTTTTTGGCTTAATAAAGATGTCCGTAGCGGATGTTGATTCTCTAATCGTTTGTGCTAAAAGTCCTTGCCATAACAACCCGATGGTTGCTTTAGGGGTGATGTCATAGTCCACTCCAGCACGGTAACTGATGGCATTTAATTTTTGAATGATGTCTGCATCCGATTCAAAAAGATTGGTTTCGATGGTTCTAGTTAATAAATTTTTGTTTAGCCAAGTTCCATTTTTAAATGTCAGACTAGAAGTAAAAGAAAATTTATTTTTATGAAAAGAAGTCATTCCTGTTAATTGATTTCTAAACTTTGTGCGGTAAGATGTACCGGCAATGACACTTCCTTTCCAGCCCGCATCTTTTGCTTTTTTTAAGATAATATTAAGGATGCCTGCATTCCCTTCTGCATCGAATTTAGCAGAAGGATTGGAGATAATTTCAATAGACTTGATTTGGTCTGAAGGAATACTTTCTAAGCCCATGTTAGATCGTTTTCCATTGACATAAATAAGTGCAGTTGATTTGCCAAACATACTTATTTGATTATTTATCCCAGTAGAGATGCCTGGCGCTAGTTTTAAGAGGTCTAGTGCGTTTTGTCCAGCCCCTAAGATGCTCTTGTCCACGTTTAAAATGGTCTTGCCCTCTTCGATTTGGAGGATGGATTGTTGAGCCGTTACGACTAGTTCTTCTAGTTGGTTATTAGCGGTTAATTGGATTCTGCCCAGGTTTGTATTTTGAGGAAGCCTGATTTCTTCGGAGAAGTAGGTGTCCATGTTGAGGTAACTCACTTCTAAAAAGAAAAGTCCATCCCCTTGCGGAATAATGGAAAATTGCCCATCTTCTTTGCTAGAGGTAATTTTTACGATTGTAGAATCGCTAGCCCGATGCAAAAATATATTTGCATACGCAAGTGGTTGATTGTCAGGAGAATATATCGCCCCTTGGAAGGCGTCCTGAGCATTCAAAAAAGGGTTGTTTATCAAAAAAACAACAAAAATAATAAATAGGTGTCGCATAAGCCGTCTTTGAAAAGGTTATCAAAGTGGCGAAAGAACGTTGCGGGCGCAAGATACGAATTAATTGTAATGTGTATTAGTATCAATCGTCTAAACTCAAAATAATTTCATCTCGAAAAGTAACAGGTGCTTTCTGTGTTTTTTGAAAAGTACACCACTTGCATTTAGGTTCATCACACCCTTCATAGAAGTCGTTATTTTGAATTTTTGCCCAAGTGGTTTTGATAGACTCTCTTAGTAACATTTTATCTTCCCTAAGAATCTCAAAAGTCTTATCTATAAATTGATTTTTGATATTTCTTTCGACAAATGAAATTGTGCCATTGCGTACTTGACGACTGTCTGCACGTTGGTGCTCAAAAAGTAAGGCATAAAAGACGAGTTGTCGCCAATAATCAGATCCTAATGGTTTATCTTTTTTGGGTTTATATACGGAGGTGGGTTCGCCTGTCTTGTAGTCCAAAATCTGGGCAGTTTGGCCATCTACAAAATCTAGCCTATCTAGGTTGCCTTTGACGGGAACGCCATCTATCTCTGTATGTGTTATATGGTATTCAGCCAAAGTATCTTGAATCCAATCTTGATGATGCTCTTGGTAGTAATCTTTTATGGCTGCTTTTCCTCTCTCTAATCGAGACTTATACTCCGTTTGCACAAAAAGTCCTTGGACGCGCTTCATTTCCATTTCAAAATAATCGCTAACCATTTCGGCTGTCGGGTATTTTTTGTCGGAAGATAATCGCATTTGTTCGACCATTTTTCGCAA
>JAJRQS010000292.1 GCA_024280135.1 Bacteroidota bacterium
CCTGGCGTCGCGTTCATTTGCTCCTGGCGTCGCGTTCATTTGCTCCTAGCGTCGCGTTCATTTGCTCCTGGCGTCGCGCATAAACGCGACCGTAGGGAGCATATAAACGCACAAAGTGCACATAAACGCGACCGAAGGGAGCACATAAACGCACAAAGTGCACATAAACGCGACCAAAGGAAGCACATAAACGTCCAGCGGACAAACTAACGAAGTACTTCAAGAGTATGATTCCATAGTTTTTCCCAAGGAATTACTTCTAGTTCGTTGATTGTACCGCGATAATACATGGGTTGATCTAATAGTCTTTGATAATACTTATCTGTTAAAGAAGTTTGATCAATATCAAAATTGGCTTTATTAAGCTGCTGCAACAAACGGATAAAATTGATAAGTCTCAAGAATTCCGTGGGCTTCAATCTGTTTGCAAAAATCCTAAGTTGATCAATCTTATCGGAAGCCAAATCAAACTTACGCCCCTCAATAAAAAACAATGCTTGCAGAATCGTGTGTTGGATGGCAAAAATTCTAAATTTCAATGGGAATAATACAGCTTCACCAAGGAATTTTTTAAGTTTAAATTTAGACTTAGTTTTTAACAAAGGAGAAACTTCATTATGTGCTACTTTGTAAAAATAATGCAAATACACCTCAAATAGTGTCCATTTATGTTTAACTACGGGTTCTATTTTTTTGAAAGATTTATGTCCGACTACCCTCAAATAAATGCTTAAAGCATGATTCAAATTATCAGTCTGAATAGCCAACAAGAAATAATATTCCATTAATTCAAACCATGGATCGGTGCCTTGTAAAACCCGTTTAAAGGCAACTTCTGTAACTTTGCGGCCTCCGTCAAAATCATTTAAATGAAGGTAGGCACTAATTTTTTTGATGTAAGTGGCTTCTAAACTTTCAGCTTGGTAGTATATCGGGTTTTGATTAGCATATTCTTCAATTTTTGCGCAAGCGACTATAACCGCCTCGAAATCCCGCATCATATGGTATCTAAACACCCAAACCAAATGCTGATTATAAATCAAAACAGGAGAATCAAACATTTCTGCAAGGCTTTCCATGGCTGCACAATAAGTTGATATTCTTTCTTCTAATAGGACAATCTTAGCATAAGGCTTTGTGTAATGCATCGTCACTCTTTGAAAAAACTCTTCTGAGCGAATTTCAGCATTCAATATATCTTGGTAATGCTTGCCGTATTGGTCATATAATTCAAAATCCTTTTCATTCCCTGTTTCTGCAGCATACTTACGTAAAATCCTAGCACAATTAACGATAACATCTGAAAACTTATATTTTAATCCTCTTTTTAAGATTTGGCGTCCTAAAATCGCGGCCGTGTCATCGGCATCGTTTGCCAGCAAAATCTTCAGCAGGGTCCAATCTTTATTACAAGAAAAATAGGCTCTGTCGTAATTAGATGCAGCGGGTCTATTAACGTCCAAAAAGAAAAGTGTATCCAACAAACGCTTACGAAAACGGGACTTTAGCTGGCGATATCGATCGTCGGTAGGTGCCGCATCATATAGAAAAGTGGCCGCTCCTTGGTCGGTGGAAAATTTTCCTGACTGCAAAGCTTCATAAAATTCATTAAATTTGCTCTTCTTACGCTTCAAAGACTGTTCTTCGAAGATTTCAATCTTACTTACCCGCTTTTTGGTAACAATTTTTGATATTTCTAGTAAACTCTTCATGGCGTAAAGGTAATACTTTTTTATTTTTGATGTCACAGATTTATGCTTTTTACTATCTTTTTTAGATAGCTTTGGCTAACAAATCGCTTGTGATTTTTTTAAAAACAACAAATTCATGTTTGAAAAGACACCTATTGAGGGATTAATGGTATTCACTCCAAAAGTTTTTGGGGATGATAGAGGCTATTTTTATGAGGCCTATAATAAGACACTTTTTCAGGAGGCTGGAATTATGAATGACTTTGTACAAGATAATCAATCTAAATCTTCTTACGGCGTACTTCGGGGGCTTCATTATCAACAAGCCCCTCATGCTCAAGCTAAACTGGTTCGAGTAACAGAAGGAAAAGTACTGGATATAGCAGTAGATATCCGAGAAGGTTCTCCGACTTATGGACAACACCACAGCGTCGTTTTAAGTGCGGAAAACAATAAACAATTTATGATTCCACGCGGTTTTGCCCATGGTTTTTTGGTTTTAAGTGAGACTTGTATTTTTCAATACAAGTGCGATAACTTTTATGCCCAAAGCCATGACGCAGGCATTCGATATGACGATCCTAATCTAAATATTGATTGGGGAATCGACTTTAAGGATATTCAAGTATCTGAGAAGGACGATAACCTGCCTCTTTTTGGGCAACACAAGCCCATGAAACTATAACAATAAAAAACAACAAATGAAAAAAATACTTGTCACAGGAGGAGATGGTCAAGTCGGGATGGAGTTGCAATCTTTGCAGAAAAATTATCCTGTATTTGAGATGCGATTTACCGATTATAAAGATTTAGACATTACGAATGGCTCAGAGGTGGATGCCTTTTTTGCAGAATTTACGCCGGATTATGTTTTCAATTGTGCTGCTTTTACAGCGGTGGACAAAGCCGAAGAAGAGGTAGATAAAGCACTAAAAGTCAACACTTTAGGTGCAGAAAATTTGGCGAAAGCTGCCAAAAATCACGACAGTAGGATGTTTCACATTTCGACGGATTACATTTATGACTCTGGTCAAAACACGCCCTATATCGAAGGGGATTCGGCACATCCTGGAGGTATCTATGCCATTACAAAATTCCTTGGAGATAAAGTCGTGATGGATATTTTACCGTCCACCATCATTTTGAGAACTTCTTGGGTTTATTCTTCTTTTGGAAATAATTATGTGAAGACAATGCTACGACTAGGCGGTGAGCGCGATGCGCTAAACATCGTCTATGACCAAATCGGCACACCTACTTATGCACATGATTTGGCGAAAGCAATGATGGATGTTGCACAAAAATTTGAGCATAAAGAAATAGCTCCCGAGACAAGTGGAGTTTTCCATTACAGTAATGAAGGCGTAGCTTCTTGGTTTGATTTTACCAAAGCTATTTTTGAGATTGAAGACATTGATTGTGACGTGCAACCTATTTTGTCTGCCGCCTACCCGACTCCTGCTCGCAGACCTCCATTTAGCTTAATGGACAAGACAAAGTTTAAAGAGACTTTTGGACTAAAAATTCCATATTGGAGGGATAGTGTGGTGGCTTGCTTGTATGCTTTGCAGCAGAAATAGTTATTAGAGATTGATAATAGATGTAAATATAAAAAAAAAAAAAAACGGTCGATTCTGCTGAGCAGAACCGACCGTTTTTACATTATAAAACCAAAGGTCTATTGCTTTACGACACGTTGGGTCTTGGTCTGTTGACCATTAGAGAGTTTAATGAAATAAGTACCCGGTGCTAATGTGGACATATCCACTTTATGCTTTTGGACGCCTATCGTAGCATTAAACTTTTCCGAAAGGAGCGCTCTACCTGCTATATCCGTAAGGACTACAGTCATTTCACTAATTTCAGCTGTCGTAAATTCGACAGTCAAATCTGCACTCGTAGGTACCGGATAAGCCGCATACATATCAAATCCTCTGTCTTGACGCAATAAACTTATCACTTCAGAATATTCAAATGTACCATCTAAATCAACCATCTTCAAACGATAATATGCCAAACTCGTTGGAGTCTTATCTTCAAAAGAATAGTCAACGGCAGAATTAGAATTACCTTTTGCATCTATTCGTCCAATCGTTTCAAAAGCCAATCCATTAGATGCTGTACGTTGCACTTCAAAGTGACTTCCGTTACGCTCGGTTTCGGTTGTCCAAGTTAACATGTTGGAACGGTTCATGATTTTACCCGAAA
>JAJRQS010000293.1 GCA_024280135.1 Bacteroidota bacterium
GTAGCACTCGTAAATCAACCAAGTATTTGGGACAGTGAAATCATTTAAGATTACCGCTCTCAAGCTAAAGGTACGATTAATTTCGAATAAAAAAGCTCTCTGCCTTGCTAAAATGGTAAACTTATCGTGCATACTAACGGCTCCGCGATATGCAGCGGACTCCATTTGTGTTGCGCCTGCGGCAAAGGGAGGCTGATGTCATCATCGCTTGTTAGCGAAAGTTCTTTTTTCTTATTTGACATAAAAACAATATCCGCCAAATTTATAAAATCTTTCTTTAGGGTTCCCAAAAAACCATTCCCTGTAATGGGGGTCTGGACTTTCTTTTAACATATCAATATTATTTATAGCGCCATTATTCATGTTTACTCGACCATCGTTAGCATCATCTTTACATTTACCTTCAAATTCTTGATTCTTTATGAAAGATATATCTACACCTTGTTCAAGATAAAAGAGTCCTTTTTCTTTGGCAACTAATTGAAATTCTAAAAAATATCTATTTTGCTCATATTTGTATTCTCCTTCAATGATGTTTATTCCACCACTATATTTAACAATAGAATAATTTGTTAACGAGTCAATTAAAACTTCAAAGTCATCTACTGCATCTATTGCAGGGTTAATGCTAATCTTTTTTATTAGGGTTGCAGGGAAGAATGCAAAATCGACTAACTGATACTTCCTGTCTGTTTGATGTTCATAAACATCATCAGAAAAGCTAGATACTATCGTAATTGTATCACCAATACCAAAAGTATCTTGCATCGGCAATAAGCTTGCGGGAATTTCAAAATCATATGCACCGCCAAATTGACATTCTTTTGGGTCACATTTTGTAAAGACAGCAACTGTTGCAATTAAAAATATTACGATTTTCATATTCCTTAGTTTTTTTAAGTTAAAGAAGGCCGAGATGAAATGAAAGTCATCTCAGCCTTTTATGATGTTAATAGCTATTGAACAAGGCTATTACTTGTCCTGATGAGTTTGTTGTAGCGTTTAAATGAGTCGAAATAAGCGTATTCCTATACCCAACTATGGTCGTTGCCAACTTTAAAGATGAAAACATTTGAGCATTTGTAAAGCCGCTTACATTGTCATTAATTATAGTTCTAACACTATGGTCATTTTGCTGCCATGCCGTATAATCTTTACTATGATCACTAGTATCTGCAAGAGCGATTACATACAACCTTTCTCCGAAGTCCTGCAAGTCATTATAAAGCCCAATAGGGATGTGATTTGTTCGTTCATTCCATGTTTTTTCTAACCTTGTTTGCCAATTACCAATGATACTGGCAGTAGGTCCATAAGTTCTATGCACATATTGGTGACCACCCAAATATTCAGCCCAAGACTCTACCAGAGCAATTCTTCCTGCATCATTACTAAATTCATTTCCATGTCCATCTTCTGAGTTTGCTACTTCAGCTGCGACGAGTTCAGCCCAATAAAACTTTCCAACTAATTGAAAATGAGAAGCATGCGCCAGTTCATGATAAGCCAAGCTCTTTTGCACATCAGAAGCTTTAAAATCAATACCAATAAAAACATCAGGAAATAATTGATTCGCAATTGCCACTGGAGGCATTAAAGCAAGTAAAGTTCCAAATGGAGAAATTGTAAAATGATTACCTTCTAAACCATTGCCTAGAGCATAGCTAGTTAGCAATGGGCCCATATAATGAGGCATAAATGCATATCCATAACGTTGTTTATTACCTACCCTTATGACCAGCCCATTTGGTGGTGGGTCAATTCCGTCTACTTCGGCATAATCATGAAACTCATGAACAGAGTTGTTAACTGTGGCTGCGCCCCAGTTAAGGTGAGAATTAATTCCTTGCTCATCCCACATGTCGAAAACCACATCAATATCGTTAAATGTTGGACCACTATGCCTTTTAAACTTAGATTTATGCGTCACAACCCATTTCCATAGAGTACTAAAATTCTTCTTATGTGTAGCTCGGATTTTACAGCGATCATTACTGAATTTTACTCTTACCCAAATATGCCCTCTCCTTTTTCTATTAATTTTCCAACATCCATTGTCATCTGTTCTAGTATTATTAGGCCATCCAAACCTTGAAAGAATCGTTACCTTAACATCACGTACAGGCATATAGGTACAAAGATTATCGTGAGTAGAGAGTTCTGAATCCTCTACTAAAACGCGACCGCCAGGTTTTCTGGAATGTCCTGTTACACAGGAAACACATCCAGAGCCTCCAGAACCACTTCCGATACCTCCACCTGAAGGTTCATCTGGTACACATTCATAATCCTGAATTAATCCAGATCCTATGAATTCTAAATGAAAACCAGGTGAACATGATATACAATCCCACAATCCAGGGCCAACAAAACCAGCAGTTTCTCCTTCTGGACAGACGGGTATTGCGCCAAGAGGCGTGTTTGTATTATCTGGGAAGCTAATACTTTTTAAATCCATCCTATTTAGCTCTTTTAAATGGCCTGTTAGTCTAAAAGATTCAGCAACTATTGCCTCATCTGTTTGATTCAAATATAAGGAAGACTTGATGGTAAAAGGCACATCTGGTATTGACTTATTGACACTAACCA
>JAJRQS010000294.1 GCA_024280135.1 Bacteroidota bacterium
AGTTTATTCCAAAGGATTTCTCCATTAGCTGATATTTTGTATATTTGGGCTTTATGCTCCAAAATGTTATTCAATCCAAAACCCAAGAGTATAATACGACCATCTTCCAACTCTTCTATATCTTCGATACTACCATTACCTGAATATGTCGGTAAGTGATTCACCCATATTATCTCGCCTTCCTTGGATAGTTTCATTACAAAGTGCGGATATTTACCATCTGCTGTATTGTAATTTCCAAAAGCCAATAGATTTCCATCATTCAGTATTTTCAAATTTACAGCAGAATACCAATAAGGATTAAACCCTTCCGATAAGTATTTTTTCTTTATTAAATTTCCATCCATATCAACTTTATAAAAGACAGATTTTAGACTGAAAGTAGTGTAATTTGGGTCACTGGTTGGAAAAGAGCTACTAGAAATAAAATATATATAGTTATCATCAAATGCCAAAGATTTATAGACAATATCAACTGTATATTCATACTCTTCACTAAACAACCTAAGCCAAGTATCCTGACTATAACTGACACTAGAACTAAGAAAATAAATAATGGAAAAAATGAGTATTTTTTTCATAGCAAATATTTTTAAAAAAGCACTCTACTCAGAAAGAGTAGAGTGGTCAATAAATTCTTATCTATACACATTTTCTATTCTTCTTAAATCTATGACCGCTGCTTTATCTCTGCCATTTTTACCAGTTTTATTTAGCACTAATGACATGCAACTTGTTTATATAAGGAAGAAACTTCCCGAATATTCTTGAAATCGATAATAATCGGGAAGAAACTTCCCGTTTATTATATTTCCAGATTGTCTAGTGGACTATCGGCTTCACTAAGCCTTTCCCATCTTACATGCGTATAAATCATCATTATTTGGGGCTATTCTGACCCAAAATCTCCTGTAAGTACCTAAGACCTACTCCACTTACCAATAAATATCTTAGTAGGACAAACAACCCAATATTCATTAAATTTGGGACATTTTTCCTGCAAGACGCATCAAACCTGTCTAATTTACTAACATTTTTTAGTAAATTCCAATCCAAATTAAGTGTAAAATCAAATACTTTATTTTCCATAATGCAAGTATATCAAAAATATTAGTATGATACGTGATTTTTTATACTGCCCAACGGAAATCTCCCCCCCAACCCCAATTTTCAACAAATTAAATTCACTCCCATTTGCCAAAAAAAAACAAAAAAACTGCTCTTTTTTAGCTCATCCCCTACCGAATAATCTCCAAGGTCAAAACTGCTCGCCCCCCACTATCCTGATGCAAAATAACATAGTATAAACCCGAAGCATATTTATGCAAATCGATTTGAATAGAATCGTCTTTTAATCGATATTCTCCCATAGACTCACCTAGTACATTCTTTACCTCCAGTCGGCTGAATCCACCAACATGACTGATTTTTACCCAATCACTACTAGGATTTGGATATAGTTTAATTTTTTGCGCAAGCGGATTATTCGTACTCACCAAAACACTCACATGGTAATTAGTCACAATACTGTCACACCCATATTCTAAAGAAGGTGTCACTTGCGTAAAAAGCGTATCCCCCCAAACGACTACACCAGCTACTTCTTCACCAGCCGTAGCATTGACATCCTCATTGATGGTTTGCACACCTACCACATCAAGTGAAACAACTTCACAGACATTCGTCGAATCATTGACTAAATAAACCCCAGGCTGGGTAATGGTAACCCCGTTGACCAACAAGCTATCCCCTGCACATAAAAATTGGCTACTAGACGTGTAAATTACTTGGTCTTCTATAAAATAAATCGGTTGCTCATAAACCACACTATCAAAACCCAAACTCGAATAAATCGTATCTAGATACAAGCCTGTCTCTGTCACCCATTGATTATTATAAAATATCGAATCATTAGCGCAAGCCATAACAAATGGCAATTGCTCATTTTTTAATTTGCTGAGAAAGCTAAGGATTATTTTCACGCTGTCACAATTATTCTGGGATTTTATGACATGATAATGAGTAGATGGAAAATAATAAATCTGCCCATTATAGTCTATCGAATCTCCTGGCCAACCATAAAAAACTTGCTCGTCCACAATCGTTTCGACCAGATTATTTACGATGATGGTCACTGAAGTATCACATCCCGTGTCACTCTCCCATATAGTTTGATAAGTACCCTTTTTATATGCTTTACCCCGAAAATAGACATAACCAGGACATGTCTGAAAAGTAACCACCGTATCAAAAGGGGAAACAAAATCAATATACAAAATGGTATCTGGCTCACAGGTCGTAGCCTTTGGCTGAATGTACTTTTTTTCAGAAAGGTAGGTAATCCCGTCAATATCCACTGATTCCTTACATGTTGAATAATGCTTTGTCCTGGCATCCCAATAAGTAGTATCTATTGGATTCGGATTACTTCGCCATAATCCATTGAACTTAGAACTCACAAATAACATTTTATCACTCGGGGACTCTGCCACCCCTGTTGCGATACCCTCCTGAAGACTAGGCGCCGTATTCCAAGCTTCAGGAAAAGTCACCTCCTTCACTGTCGGCAATACCAACCTGTATAGCTGATCTGTCTCTTTATCGATTATTGGCTGCTCACCAGGGCTTTGATAATCCCATTGCCCAACAAAAAAATGGGGCAACTCCCAATATTTCTGCTCCATTTCTGGAAAATGTGAACCAAAAGATTCGCTCCGAAATGGCTGCATGTCAAATAAACCCGCAAATTGATATACCTGCCCAAAACCCCAAATAAAAGTAGTCGTATCTCCCAAATACATCCTATATGGAGCCCAATATTCACTAAACCTTATCTCCCATGTTTGTCCTAAATCTATAGACAAGACTATATAATTAGAATTATTCCACCAGAGACTTACAGCCAATGTATCTCCATTCACATCCAGGCCTGTTACCTTTGTCCCTGGCACCGCAACAACCTTCCAAGTCGCCCCCATATCATCGGTATAATATATTCGGTCTCCATCATATGGCACCGCAAAAACTCGATTTCCATCCAAATAATAACTCTTTACAGCTCCTAAATTATTATAGCTCCACCCATTAGCATCATGCTTCTTACTCCCACTAAAAACAATATTACCTGGAGCTATCACATAACCTTCAACCAAATTGGCCAAAAATGATTTATCACTTCCAGCTAGCTGAAATTTTGAATTACAAATATGTTTGTAAACCTGTCCACCACCCACGACATAAACGGTATCATCATAAGTCATCAAATCATCAATCTTATCCAAAGCAATCCCTTTCGGAAAAAATGCTTCCCAAGTATTGCCCTTATCAAAACTTCGATACCACGCTGTAGAACTTTTTAAAATAATAAAATTGCCAAATATCCAAAATTGCCGCGGACCAGTAGGATACAAAATAAATGAAGGCAATAAGTCATATTCCAGCCCATCCAAACTCGTATAAGTACCTGTCGTTGTGATTAACACATGAAATCCATCCTTCATAAAATAATCTTTCGCTCCTTCAGGAATACTATGCTCCGACCAGGTATTACCCCCATCAAAAGTATAATGCATAATTCCATTTGCGGAAGCTGCAAACAAAGTATCATCTACACCTAAACTAGTCCCAACATAATCAAAATTATTTAAGCCTGAAAGATCTTCAGTCACCCATTGATCTGACCATTTTCCAACTACTTTAGACAGATTTTGATAACTAACCCACTGATCATCCAAATAAAAATAACGCTGCTCTTCTAGAGCTGCTGGGTAAGTACCATAGCAATGTCCATCATAAATAGTATAGGCAATTTGATTATTATTCAAAATAACTGGACCTTCAAAAACATTATACCTATAAAAATGATTAACGACAACACACCAATACGACCAATAATGCTCATCTATTATCTTCTTTTTGATACTTCCGTCAAAAAACACTACGTTACTTTTTTCAATCAGAGAATCTTGGCACTGCTTCCCTTCTGCACCATATACATCTTCTCTATAAATAGCCTTTTCTCCTTTAGCATCAAGCATCGTCTTGGACGCATATCCTAAATCTTGCACCTTTGCCCAAGTATCTCCACTATCCAAGCTAGCATAAAGCGTATACTGAGTAAATGCAAATAAAGTATCTTCTTTTTTTGTTACAGCCATGACTGTCTCCACTCCGACGGGAACTCTTGTCCAACCTAGATCCAAGTCCGCTTGCGCAAAAACTAGCTTTGGCGCAAAAACCATAGCCGACCAAATCCATAAAATGATAAAATTTTTCATCTTAGTTTTTTTATTACAGTAAGGTCTTTATAAGTAAAAGTATCGCCGTTTTCAAAACCGCTAAATTTTAAACTGCTCTTTTAATCTATTCAGCATTATAATTGGCGAGAACCTCTACAACTGTTCTTCAGTGGTAAATATACGATTATTTAACATATTATCCAAAAGATTTATTAGATTTTGTTATTAATTTGGATAGTTTTGTGTAGATTTCTGTAGTTTTTGGCGATGCCCTAAGATGGCCTGAATGTGGCGCATATTGACATGGCTCATTGAAAGAACTTATACTTTATCGCCAAGAATTCTCTTAACCTAACTCAGGCAGAATGCCCGATAGTAAAACGAACGTTAAGCAAAAATGCAATTGACTTGCAACCAAAAAAATACCTATCTTTGGAGTTGATGAAAATATTTGCAATCATATTATCTTTCGGTATTCTTTCGATGGCATTGGTGCCTTGTTCGGATGCAGTGGTTGACCATCCAGAGATGGAGTTGTCGGCTGCAGAAGATGGACATGGGCATTCTGATGACGATGATTGCACGCCTTTTTGTTCTTGTGATTGTTGCAGTGTCTCTGTGACGATACTCCAAATTCCGATTTTGCATCAGCATCTGTGTGCACAAAATTATTCCTTTTCTTTTTTATACACCTTCGATTATAGTTTCGACTATGCAAATGGTGTTTGGCGTCCGCCATCTTTTTTTTGTTAGATTCTTTGGGATAGATCTATCCTGTTAAAATTGTAGATCGAATTCAAGAATTCGATCTACTACTACAAAAAAAATATAACCATAATGTTTGACAAAATAATAGCCTATTCCGTACGGAATAAGTTTATGATAGGCTTGATGATGGTCGGATTGACGATTTGGGGGATATACTCCTTGCGGCAATTGCCCATTGATGCCGTGCCTGATATTACGAATAATCAGGTGCAAGTAATTACGATTTCACCCACTTTGGCGACTCAAGAAATTGAGCAATTCATTACGACGCCTATTGAGCTTTCTTTGCAGAATCTCCAACGAATCGAAGAAATTCGCTCCATTTCTAGATTTGGATTATCCGTGATTACGGTGGTTTTTGATGAAGATTATGATATTTATCTGGCTCGTCAATTGGTCAATGAACGGCTGAATGAAGCCCAAGAAGCCATCCCCAAAGGCTTGGGAACACCAGAGATGGCGCCTTTGTCCACAGGGCTTGGAGAGATTTATCAATACGTTGTTCTGGCCACAGAAGGGTATGAAGATAAGTATTCTCCTACCGAATTGCGTACTTTTCAAGATTGGATTGTGAAGCGGCAATTGCTTGGTATAGAAGGAGTTGCAGAGATTAATTCGATGGGTGGTTACCTAAAACAATATGAAGTGGCGGTCAATCCACAGCTACTCAAATCCATGAATTTATCAATTTCCGATGTGTATGAATCTATGATTAGTAGTAATGAAAATACGGGTGGCGCATACATCGAGAAAAATTCGAGTGCCTATTATATTCGCTCCGAAGGATTGGCACGCTCCTTAGATGATATTAAAAATATTGTCTTGACGCCTGCTTTTCAGCAAAATAGCCACACACAAATTTTAATAAAAGACGTTGCTACGGTGCGGATTGGGAAGGCGCCTAGATATGGGGCATTGGTTCGAGATGGCAAGGAAGTGGTCGGTGGAAAAGTGATGATGTTTAAGGGAGCAAACTCGGCAAAGGTCACAGAATTGGTCAAAGAGCGCGTCGTCCAAATTCAAAAGTCTTTACCGGAAGGGGTGATTGTAGAACCCTTTCTCGTAAGAGATAAATTGGTAAAAACGGCTATGGGAACCGTCGAAAAAAATCTGCTAGAAGGCGGATTGATTGTTGTTTTTATCTTAATATTATTTTTAGGAAATTGGCGGGCAGGATTGATTGTGGCATCGGTGATTCCTTTTGCGATGTTGTTTGCGGTGTCCATGATGAATTGGTTGGGGATTTCAGCCAATTTGATGAGTATGGGAGCGATTGATTTCGGATTGATTGTGGATGGAGCGGTGATTATTGTGGAAGCCATTGTACATCGTTTACATATTGGTTATGCAGGGCAACGGCTTTCGCAAAAAGAAATGGATGGGGAAGTGATTGGTTCTTCTCAAAAAATTAGAAACTCTGCGGCATTTGGGGAGATTATTATTTTGATGGTCTATATTCCGATTTTGGCTTTGGTCGGTATCGAAGGAAAAATGTTTAAGCCGATGGCACAGACGGTAATGTTGGCCATCACGGGTGCACTGATATTATCCATGACTTATGTACCGATGATGTCTGCATTATTTTTAAGCAAAAAGGTGAGTGATAAACAAACTATTTCTGATCGAATTATTCATTTTTTCCAACGTTTATATACACCTGTTTTGACATTAGCCTTGCGTTTTAAGAGCTTGTTTGTCGGAGCAACCTTGGCTTTATTTTTTATTAGTCTGTTTGTATTTAGTCGGATGGGTGGAGAATTTATCCCAACTTTGGAAGAAGGAGATTTGGCGATGCAGCATATTTTACCGCCAGGTAGTTCGCTTTCGCAAAGTGTAGAAACAGCCAAGATGATTCAA
>JAJRQS010000295.1 GCA_024280135.1 Bacteroidota bacterium
ACTAGATAGGATAGCACTTGGATTGCACCTGCCTCTGCCGATTCAGGCAGGCACGGATGACGCAGATGAAGCGGATTTTAGCCTTAACTTATGTTAAACAAAGTTAATAATTTATACTTGCGTCAAAAACTATGTATCTTGTGTTTTATTCAATAACCCTTTAATTTTTAATTATGAAAAAGATTTATTACGCTTTTGTTTGTTTTCTTTTGCCTACGTTCATTTTTGCGCAAGCTCCTGGGACTTTTGATACCAATTTTGGGAATATACCAACAATACTTCCTGGTGTTACAGTCATACATAACATGGAGTATGCCGCTAGCATAAAGGAGCTACCCGATGGAAGTCTCATTGCTTCAGGTTTATATTACAATGATGATTTAGATGAAAATTCTGGAGCCTATCTAAAAGTATTACCCACAGGACATATCGATTCTACATTTGGGGAGAATGGTTTTAAAAAACTACCTAGTGATGGTTTCCCCCTTGACATTATACCTATTGATGAAGAACGCTTCTTATCAAATATCATATATGATGACTCTAACCGCATGGAAATACAACGACGGTTTTACAATAGTTTTGAGTTGGATTCCACTTTTGGAGAGAATGGTATTGTTTCTTTCTCCTTTTCAACTATAGGCTATACGATTGATCTCGAAATTATTGAGGAAAAAATCCTCATTTTATTTCTAGGTGAAGAAAGCTCAAAGCTCATTCGTTTAAATCCTAACGGAGATTTTGATGACAGCTTTGGCATAGGTGGATTTGTTAACTTAGACATCAATTATGATGACCGTCCCTTTCCTAATTTAGCTATCCACGAAGAGTATATCTTTTTAGGTGGATATGAAAATAAAACCATATTGGGCGAGGGCGTAGGCGTCATGAAACTCAACTTATCAGATGGCTCATTAGTTGCAGATTTTGGAACTGGTGGTCATTTATTTATCCCAATAGACACCTTTGACATTGATGGATTGGAACCCATTTCGATTCTGCCGGATGGAAAGATTACGCTAATAGGCACAGACTTTGCGTTGGACTCTGGCTTCATTCGAATCCTTCAGTTATTACCGGATGGGTCATTTGATCCTGATTTTGGTGTTAATGGAATCAGCTCGATACTGATTGGCATTGGCGCTGACTATATCGATGCTGTAAAGCAAATCATTCAAGCAGATGGAAAAAGAGTAATACCCTCTGGGGACGAGAATGGTCCATTTATGTGCCGTTTGAATACTGATGGAAGTCTAGACACAGGCTTTGGGGAAAATGGTATCGCAAGATATGGCACAATAGAAGAATACGCTTATTACACGGATATAATTTATTCTGCTACAACCCAATCCTATTATGCACTTGGAACAGACTATGATATTTGTTTTATTAATAAAATACATACTGACCAAATCATAAGCACTCAACAACCGAGGTTTAATCCGGTAGAAATAAGTGTTTTCCCCAACCCAACTGTACAATCATTTAACGTATCCTTCCTTCAAGAAAAATCACAAACCTTTGACATTCAGCTACTTACCCTAGACGGAAAAATAATTGAATCGTTGTTTCATGGTTATGCTTCGAAAGGAAATTTTGAGCAAATACTCCAGCTTAAAACCACTGTTCCTACCGGTAATTACATAATTTTAGTTCAAACGGAAGATGCCATTTTGCGTAAGCTGATACAAATCGTAAGGCGATAACCAACAAATCCCTAAAACACTTGCAAAACCTAATAAATAAACGTACCTTTGCACTTCGTTTAAGGACGAATATTTTTAATCACTTAATTAGATAACTATGTTTGCAGTTGTGAAGATTGCCGGTTTTCAATTTAAAGTACAAAAAGGCCAGAAGGTCTATGTACACCGGCTTCCACAAAATGAAGGTGCTCAAGTCACCTTTGACGAGGTATTGCTCGTTGAGAATGAAGGTAATGTCACAGTAGGGAAACCTACCGTAAGCGGTGCTTCCGTGAGTGCTACTATTGTCCAACACTTAAAAGATGACAAGGTCATCGTCTTCAAAAAGAAGAGAAGAAAGGGCTATAAGAAGAAGAACGGACACAGACAGTCTTTAACACAAATTCAAATTGACGGCATTACTGGCTAGTCATATCACTAACAAAGAAAATCTAAAAAAATGGCACATAAAAAAGCAGCCAGTAGTTCGGATAACGGACGGGATAGTATAGGTAGAAGACTCGGCGTCAAATTATTTGGCGGTCAAGCAGCTATCGCTGGAAACATCATCATTCGCCAACGTGGTACTAAATTTCACCCAGGTGAAAATGTGGGCATGGGAAAAGACCATACTATCTATGCTCTTGTAGATGGTGAGGTTTACTTCAAAAAAAGAAGAATGGGTCGTACTTTCGTAAACATTCGTCCTTTTGATGAAGTTGTCGAGAAAATTGACTTTACTCCTAAAAAGAAGAAAGTAAAAGCACCTAAGGTTGTAGAAACAAAACCTGTAGCCAAGAAAGTTGTAGCTAAGGCTGAACCTAAAAAGGTAGTCAAAGCTGAACCTAAAGTTCCTGAGGCAAAAGTTGAACCTAAAGTTATCAAGACTGAAACTAAAAAAGTGGAAGTCACAGAAGCTAAAGTAGTACGTAAAGAGGCTACTGTGATTAGAAAAGAAGGTACTGTGATTAGAAAAGAAGGTACTGTAACAAGAGTTGAAGGAACTTCTTCTGAGACTAAGAAACCAGCTGTACGTAGAGTTGAAGCTGTTCGTAGAGTTGTCGCTTCTTCAGAAACGACTTCAAAGGCTGATGATTTAACTAAAATTGAAGGTATTGGCCCTAAGATTGCTGAGTTGTTGAATGCTGACGGCATTAAGACTTGGAAGCAACTTGCTGATAGCAAAGTAGAAACCCTTAAAGGTATTCTTGAAAAAGCAGGTTCTAGATACACCATGCACAACCCGACTACTTGGGCTCAACAAGCTCAGCTTTGTGTCGATGAAAAGTGGGATGAATTGAAAGTATTGCAAGATCGCCTTGATGGCGGAATTGATAAGGGCTAGAAAGCTGTAAAGCATATAAAAAAAGCACGCTACTAAATGTAGCGTGCTTTTTTTTACGCTTAGCGGATATTTACATGCTACTTATCCAAAGGATATTTCAATAAGAACCACCTGAGCTATTACACACGACGAAGGAGCACCACTCTGTCCGCACCACTCATGTCTTTTACTATTTCCACCTGAAAGCCCATATTCCGAACAAGTTCAGCTGTTTCTTTTGCCCTAAATTCATTGACTTCGAAAGCCAACAAGCCATTTTCCGAAAGGTGAACTAGAGCAAAGGCGGCTATCTTACGATAAAAAAGCAAAGGATCTTCTTCTGCGATAAATAAGGCAATCGCGGGTTCTTGATCTTTTACATAAATGGGCATTAGCTCTTTTTCAGAGGGCGGAATGTACGGAGGATTGGATATAATGATGTCGTATTCTCCCATACGTTCCCAATGCTGTTCTTCTAGGATGTCTAATTGTTCAAATTGAACACAAAGATTAAGCCTCAAACTATTAGCACGAGCTACATTTAATGCGGCTATACTTATATCGACGGCGGTCACGTCTCCTTGCGGAAATTCCTTTTTTAGCGCAAGCGCAATACATCCACTTCCAGTACCTATATCTAAGCATTTGATGGGTGATGCAGACTCATACGCTTTCGCAAAATTCAAAACGGCATAGACTAATGACTCGGTTTCTTGACGAGGAATCAAGACGGATTTATTCACATTTAATTTAAGTCCATAAAAATCTGCTTGCCCTAAAATATACTGCAATGGAGTGCCACTAACTAGCTGATTACTAATATTTTCTAGGTGTCTTATATCCTTATTTTCTAATATAGTAGAGGCCCTATTATTAAACACATCCTCTCTCACAATTTGCGTAATAGACAACGCCTCTGATTCGGGGTAAAGACCCGTAAGACTTTTTGCGAAAGCTTTATAATGATCCGACTTACTCATCTATTTCAATAATATACCACCAAGAGGTTCTATCAATCCAACCATTGATATTAAAATTTCGAAACCATTCTGGATAAGATCTATACACAACTTCTCCCCTATCTTTAAACTGCAAATATAAGTCATAATCAGAAACCGCTA
>JAJRQS010000296.1 GCA_024280135.1 Bacteroidota bacterium
AAAATATCCAACGCTTCTTTATTGCCAAGGAGGCCCTCAAGGGGCTTTGAGTCAATTTTATTCTTTCCGTTGGAATTTTCAATTAATGGCTGCGCATGGTTACATCGTCATTGCCCCTAATCGTCGGGGTATGCCGGGCTATGGTGTTGAATGGAATGAACAAATCAGTAAAGATTATGGTGGACAAAACATGAAAGACTACTTATCAGCCATTGATGACATTTCAAAAGAACCCTATGTAGATAAAGACCGTCTAGGTTGTATCGGAGCCAGTTATGGTGGCTATTCAGTCTTTTATTTGGAGGGGCATCACGAAGGTCGATTTAAGAGTTTTATCTCTCATGATGGCATCTTTGATTGGCGTAGTATGTATGGGACTACGGAAGAAGTCTTTTTTCCAAACTGGGATCTAGGCGGAGCCTATTGGGATAAAAATAATCTCGCCGCACAAAAAGCTTATGATGACTTTAACCCTGCCAACTATGTTGACAAATGGGATACGCCAATATTAATTATACAAGGAGGTAAAGATTATCGGGTGCCGATTGGTCAGGGTTTAGCCGCTTTTCAAGCAGCACAACTCCGAGGTATTAAAAGCAAATTACTTTTCTTCCCGGAAGAAAATCATTGGGTCTTAAACTATGAAAATAGCTTGATTTGGCAAAAAGAATTTTATAAGTGGCTCAAGGAAACGCTTTAAGTATTATTTATTTCAAAGCATACACCCCTTGAATCCACCGCAATGTATGTCCACTATAAAAATGCTCCTCTGCCACAAAACCTGCCTCTAAAAAATATTGATCAGTATGCCGATTCAAATTACAACCGTCGGCTAATCCGCGCCAGATTGGGTTAAATACTTCTTGTACACCTCCTATAATTTTGCCCTCAGATTTGATGTGTTCCAAGACAATTAGCTTCCCTGTTGGTTTCAACCACCTTTTATAGTTTTCTATCGCTTTTTTGGGATCTGGAATAGTACATAGAACCAAAGTGCTCGTAATATAATCCAAAGAATTTTCAGCCACTAAATCATTAACCTTCAGGTCATTAACCCCAATGTTATACATCTTAATATTTGGATAATTTGCTAACTTAGGCTTTGCATAAGCCATCATCGGTGCAGAGGGCTCAATGGCTATCACATCAGCCTCTGGATGAAAATATTGAAAATTTGCGCCCGTTCCAGCCCCCACATCCAAAATACGACCTTTCAAATCACTCAGCAAATCGTTCCTTCTGGGTCCAATATGTTTTTCAATACTAGACATAAAAGGGTCATAGACTTTGGCAAATATTTTTTTGTACAATTTATAGTATTTTTAATAATTAAAAACTTAGACAGCCGCTTTTTCTCCATATACCGTTACACTCAAAATACTAAATTCTCCGGTTTTATACTTTTCAATTTCGTCCTTAGATAAATACTTAGCTAAAATTTCATCTGGTAAAACAGTTACTTTTTGCTTTTCAATAGACACCTCTTCAAACCCTGCTTTCAATATATACGCCAAATACAAATTCATCTGAATAGCCCCAGATACACAGCCTGCATACATATCTACATCATTCATTAAAGCTTCTGGCAACTCTCCTTTCAATACGACGTCTGACACGGAAAAATGTCCTCCAGGCTTCAGCACACGATACATTTCCTGAAAAGCTCTAAACTTATCGGGCACTAAATTCAACACGCAATTGCTCACAATCACGTCAATCGTACTATCATTAATCGGTAAAGCTTCAATCTCGCCATATCTAAATTCTACATTATTGAAATTCAATTTTTCAACATTCAACCGCGCCTTTTTTATCATAAGCGGTGTCATGTCCACGCCCAGTACTTTTCCTGTAGCACCGACTAATTCTCTTGCTACAAAACAATCATTTCCAGCACCCGAACCCAAATCCAAAACGGTATCTCCTTCTTTTATCTGCGCAAACTCAGTCGGAATACCACAACCCAAACCTAAATCGGCATCTTGATTATACCCTTTTACTTTGCGGTAATCCTCCGCAAAGACTTCATGGTCAACAGTACTACAGCCCCCGACTCCACAACAAGAATTCGCATTTTCCTCTTTTGTCTGTTTCGCAATCTGCGTGTAGATATCAATGACTTTTGACTTAATTCCTTTGGGCTCTTTCATTCGTGCTTATTTATTTCCTACAAATTTAGGTATAAATTCAGTTTGATTCAACATCAGCCCTGATATAGTTCAATGGAGAAATCTCATCTGCAAGAAAGGAAAATATGGTTTATTTCGTTTCAAAGTCTCCTTTTTGCTCTTTGCCGTTGATTTTAACCGACAAAGCAAAGTAGCCTAAAAGGAGGCTTTAGCCACAAGATAGTGCACAATAGCTACAGCTATCAAGCTTACTAAGATTAAGTTCTACTTAAATGCCAATTTATTTTTCCCTAGTCCAAGAATACACCTTTCCATATTTTTTAGTATTTTTACACAATCCTACCTCACTCTTTTGATTAAGTGTTACTATGAATCGCGCAACTTTACTGTCCTTCTTCGTTTTATGCACCCTGCAATTGACTGCACAAGTTCAGTATGCAGATGTCTTGCTGGATAGTTATTATAGTGGCTCCGTCCCCCAATTTTCAGATTTTTTTGGCGTGGGCATGAATGGCAATTTAGAATTAATAAACCCCGAAATTTGCTTAGGTAATAATCCGTGGTTTGTGAGTATTCCCAAAGATAGCTACATCACAGTAGGTTTCACAGATAATGCGATATTTGATGCACCCAATCAAAACGATATTTTTATTCAAGAAAAAGGACAAGGCTCTGAATTGGGCGAAGTATATATTAGTGACGACATGGGAATGACTTTTACGCTTTTTGGCACCATAGATGGAGGTACCGTAAACGCTATCGATCTTGCAGACATCAACTATACTGGGATTGTCAATGCCATTAAAATAGTCGGACTAGATAATAATGGTTCCGCACCAGGCTTTGATTTAGTCCGTATTTATGGAATTGAAGGCGCCAATTGTGCCGCAAACGCTGCCATCGAGATTCCAAGTATCTGCCAAGATTCAGTCTTAAATCTGACTTCCTACTCAACAGGAAAATGGGAAGGCACTCCTTGGGATGGCGAATTATTTAACACCCAAGACACAGGGCAATTCGCAATGACACACGTCGTACTAGATTCCATTCCTGCTTGCCCTAGCGATACTGCAACGGTAAACATCCATGTTACGCCTTGTGATTGCGAAGGCATACCTTACGGAAAAAAAGAACTAGATATTTGTAATGTTTGTTTAGAAATCCAAGACAGTCTGTTTAATATTTCTTGTTTGGATTGTGCGGGCATACCTTTCGGCGAAAGCCAACTCGATCTGTGTCAAAAATG
>JAJRQS010000297.1 GCA_024280135.1 Bacteroidota bacterium
AATTCTAGTTGTATTGCTTGGTAAAAACAATTTTTGGTACATTTGCATAAAAATAGACAAAGAATGCTTTTAAATTGGCTCGACGCACCAAATACTACTTTCTCCAAGTACTACGATGATAAAAATCTAGCAAAAATAATTACTTCTTATCACCAAGACGATTCTTCTTTAGTAAAGGCTAAAATAGCACTAATCGGCGTCAATCCGCAGAAAGCGGATCTCATTCGAGAAGAAATCTTCAAATTGACCGAGATCCCCCTTAAAATCGTTGATTTAGGCAACTTAAAGAACGAAAAACCTGCTTTTGCTATCCAAATCATGGGCTTTTTACTGAAAAGTAATATCCTACCGATACTTTTCGGAGGTGATGAAAGTTTTATTTTCTCCCTTTATCATGCCTTTCAGCTGAATGAAAAAATGGTCAACCTGACAATTGTAGATAGATCCATTCGCTTTACAGCAAAAAAGAGCGATGAAAAAGCCTATTTAAACCCTTTACTCAATCCTCCCCATCAAAATTTGTTTCATTTAAGTATTTTGGGTACCCAAACGCACTTGAGTCACCCGTATCTCTTCGAGGTACTAAAAGACAATGACTTTGAGGCCCTTTCTTTGGGCAAAATAAACGCCGATATTACTCAATCAGAACCCATCATTAGAGATGCAGACCTCTTCTCCTTCAATCTATCGGCTATTAAATATGCAGATTTTCCCAGCCAAAAAGAACCCTTTCCGACAGGCTTAACGGCGCAGGAGGCATGCACAATGGCGAGGTTTGCAGGACTAAGCGACAAACTAAGTGCTTTTGGATTATTTGGTTATGAAGAAACTCTTGACAAACATAAGATTGGAGCTAAGATGTCTGCCCTGATCGTTTGGTACTTCCTCGATGGTTTTGCCAATCGACAGCAAGAATTTCCACTAACTAAAAAAGGACTAAAGAAATACATCGTCTTTTTCAAGAAAGATGATGTCCAAATCGCTTTTTGGAAAAGTGTTAAAACGGGTAGATGGTGGATGGAAATTCCAATCGCAAAAAAAGACCAACCTACCAGACATGCCCTACTGCCTTGTTCGCATAATGACTATGTAATGGCCACCAACAATCAACTGCCCAATCGCCTACTAAGTGGCCTTAGCCGTATCGGATAAAAAAGCCTTTTCTAATCGATTGCTTCTCGATCCTTTTACAAAAAACACAGCATCTTCAATGTTGTTTTCTGCAAGCCAACTTTGTAATTCTGTGACATCTTTAAAGTGAGTGCAGGTCTTGTTTGCATCTGCTTTCGCAAAACAACGACCTACTAAAATTAATTTAGAGAAATTCATTTTTTGCGCAAGCGATAAAATAGCATCGTGGCCCTCTTTCTCATACGCACCCAACTCTCCCATATCACCCAAAATAGCAATTCTATTCGACTGAGTAAAACTCATTTTATTGAAAGATTCCAATGCCATTTTCATACTTGAAGGATTGGCATTATACGCATCCAAAAACACAAAATTTGAACCTTGCATAAAAGTCTGAGAACGCATGTTTTGAGGTACGTAATTTTCAATCGAATTTTTAATATCAACAAAGGGTATTTTAAAATACTTACCTACTGCAATGGCGGTTTTTATATTCTCAAAATTATGCTTACCGGCTATCTTTGCAAACACCCGATAAGACCAACCATCTTCTGGCACCTTGGCCACTACGGCATCCGTATCACTAACGGATAAGACTTGAATAAAAGCCTCGTCTTCATTGCTCTTATCAAGGCCATAGCCAACTCTTAAATCGACAATACTCGCCAATTCTGCTAGAAAGGGTTCATCCACATTATATAATACTACACCTTTATTATTGGCGAGATGTTTATATAATTCTCCTTTCCCTTTTTTCACTCCTTCTATCCCACCAAAACCTTCTAAATGAGATTGCCCAATATTAGTCACAATCCCATACGTTGGATTGGCAATATTACATAATAAGGCTATCTCCCCTTGACTACTTGCACCCATTTCAATGACTGCAATTTCTGCATCTTGCGGCATTTCTAAGATAGTCAAAGGTACTCCGATATGGTTATTAAAATTTCCTTTTGTCGCATGGACTAAATATCTTCTTGACAACACTCCCTGAACCAATTCTTTGGTGGTCGTTTTACCATTTGATCCTGTAATACCAATCACTGGAATATCAAATTGATTACGATGGTGAGCAGCCAACAATTGAAGCGTTTCTAAGGCATCTTTGACCAAGATATACTTTCGACTAATCTTCATCTCCGGATCATCAATAATGGCATATCTGGCCCCATCCTCTATAGCTTTTTTCGCATATTTATTCCCATCAAAATTATCTCCTTTCAAAGCAAAAAACAAACAATTTTTGGTTATTTTTCGGCTATCCGTTGAGATGCCATCTGCCGCCAAATAATATTGATAAATCTTTTTGATGTAATCCACCATTGATATCGGGTTTTGTTTTGGCAAAGATAGCAAAATATTAGCAGACTCTTGAATTATTCGTAGCTGTGTAATTTGAAAGGATTAGTGATTTTGTTTCACAAAAAAACTATATTTGCCCTATGAAAATAGCACTAGCACAACTAAACTTTGTCATTGGGGATTTTGAGGGCAATTATACCAAAATGGCAAAAGCGGTAACCCAAGCCAAAAAATTACAAGCAGATATCATTTGCTTCCCGGAATTAGCCGTCACAGGTTATCCGCCAAGGGATTTTTTAGAATTCAAAAACTTTGTTCAAGGAGCCATAGATACGGTCGATAAATTGGCTTTATTGGCGGATGATATAGCCATCGTTGTAGGCGCTCCTAGTATTAATCCAATCGTAGAAGGCAAGGATTTATATAACTCGGCTTACTTCCTTGCGGAAAAATCAATCAAACACATTACCCATAAAGCCCTCTTGCCGACTTATGATATTTTTGATGAATACCGCTATTTTGAACCCGCTACTTCTTTTTCAACCGTCACATACAAAGGCAAAAAAATTGCTTTGAGTATTTGTGAAGATATTTGGAATATTAAAAATGAAAACCCACTCTATACCATTTGTCCTTTGGATGAAGTCGCAGATGAAAAACCAGATTTTATTATTAATATTTCTGCTTCTCCTTTTTCTTTTAATCATGCAGAAGCACGTTTAAAAATCGTTCAAGAAAATGCCAAACGATACCATGCCCCACTCTTTTATGTCAATCATGTGGGTGCGCAAACAGAAATAATATTTGCCGGTGGCTCTGTCGTTGCCAACCAAAATGGAGACATTTATGAAGAAATGGTTTTTTTTGAAGAGCAGTTACAAGTATTTGATTTAGAGGATATTATAAAAAGTAAGCGTAATAAAATTCAGAAAAAAAATAAGATTGAATTAATTTATCGAGCATTGGTTACGGGTCTGTCTGACTACTTTCAAAAGCTAGGTTTTAAGAAAGCAATATTGGGATTGTCCGGAGGTATTGATTCTGCAATTGTAGCGGTTTTGGCATCTGATGCATTGGGTGCAGACAATGTTAGGTGTATTTTGATGCCTTCTCAATACTCATCCGATCACTCTATTAATGATGCTCGAATCCTTGCGGAAAACCTAGGTTGCCAATATGACATTGTACCAATCGAATCCGTTTACAATGGCTTCATGGGCGAATTAGATATTCATTTTAGTGGACTCCCTTTTTCTTTAGCGGAAGAGAATTTACAAGCCCGAATACGAGGTACTTTGTTGATGGCTTTTTCAAATAAATTTGGCAATATATTATTAAATACTTCCAATAAAAGTGAAGCAGCAGTTGGTTATGGCACTCTTTATGGAGACATGAATGGAGGGCTGTCTGTGATTGGTGATTTGTATAAGACCGAAGTTTTTAAACTAGCGCATTACATCAATCGTGAAAAAGAAATCATTCCAAACAACACCATCGTCAAACCTCCTTCTGCCGAATTAAGACCTGACCAAAAAGACAGCGACAGCCTACCTGATTATGACATCTTAGACGCCATCTTATTCGAGTATATCGAAAATCAAAAAGGTCCGCAAGAAATTGAAAATCTGGGTTTTGATCCAAAACTAGTCGCAAGAATCCTGCGTATGGTCAATCGAAATGAGTTTAAACGGTATCAGATGCCACCTGTACTTCGTGTATCGGACAAAGCATTTGGGATGGGACGTAGGATGCCTATTGTGGGGCGGTATTTGAGTTGAGGATTCAGAGTCTACCGATCCAAATACCAATAATCAATCTCAATACACCAACAACCTTCCAGGTGGCTTTTAATTCTTTGTTAAGTTTAGGCTAACTGGAATTTTTTATTCAAATCGAAGCAGGTATGTAGACCTCAACTCCCCCACAATACACCCACGACCCCTTCCAAGGTCAGGTGCACATATCCTTCTACAAAAGCCCCATTGTCTTTCGCTAATTCCCGTATCCAGCTAAAAAAGTTAGCCATTTCTTCTGCTTTTTTCTCCTGAGTTCTCTTAGGTACGCCTGAGAAATGGTTTTGCAATACTTTGGTGGAATCCGTTGTCTGTTGCCAAAAATCTATTTGTAAAGAGAGCTGTCTGTTTTGGTATTTCCCTTCCAATAAGTACAATCGTTGGGGGCGAGGATCGCCTATTTTTTCTTCGACTATTTGGTGTAATTTAATCACATAGTCTAGTACTTTTTCGGCGTTCAAGTCCAATCTAAAGTTATGTAATATGCGTTCGACAATTGGTAAATTAAAATCTGGGTCTTTCTCCCTATATCCAATTATAATCGCATTAATAGCTTCTGCGGCTTCTGGCAAATTATCCATATCCGCCGTCACCAAAGGCTCTGCGAATCGAATAATCTCTACCGTTTTAAACGCAGGCGTGTTTTTAGGACGGTCTAGGTTGACATCCCAAAAATAGGGTAAATGTTCT
>JAJRQS010000298.1 GCA_024280135.1 Bacteroidota bacterium
AATAGCAATTAAAAAGCAGAAAAAACAAAAGCAATCACTATCTTAGCCAAAAAACAAAAACAAAAGATAACAAGCGATGATGACATCAGCCTCCCTTTGCCGCAGGCGCAACACAAAGGGAGTCCGATGCATATCGCGGAGCCGTTAGGTGCAATAATAGTAAAAAGAAAGACAGCAATTCGTTAAAAAATGAAATTAAAAAGTTAGTATCATTTAAGCAAAACCAACCAAAGCCAATCATTTTGAATTTGGCTAAAACTACTAGATGAATAGTACGCTTATAGAATTGGTTAGATTATTACATTTATTGTTGCTTCGGTCGATATTGGCCAAGCCTCTTTGGTGAATAGAGTTAAAAATTCACTTTGTAAATTATTTGTTATGAATACAAATGTTATTTTGGTTATTCAACCTCAAAAAGAGGTTAGCTTTTTGACTCGTTCTTTTCAAAAGAAAGCTCTTCTATTGTTTTTTTTAGTG
The DNA here is from genome assembly GCA_024280135.1 of Bacteroidota bacterium. GTDB lineage: Bacteria > Bacteroidota > Bacteroidia > Chitinophagales > Saprospiraceae > HyVt-613. The sequence continues at coordinate 481 of JAJRQS010000298.1, forward strand.
TTCTCATTTATGTTTGACTTGAATGCACAAATCCAAAAGTGCTACACATGGGAAGCGGAACAAGAACTGCGAGCCCAATACCCCCAACTTGGAACAAAAGCAGATTTTGAAGCTTGGATGAGAAAAACTGTAAAGTCAGCTGTCCAATTTAGGGATGTTACTGATGTTACGATAGTGCCAATTATTTTCCATATTATTCATGATGGAGAAAATATTGGAACTGGAGATAATATTAGCGCAAATTTTGTTACTGCCCAGATAGAACAATTGAATAATGATTTTGGTAAAATAGATGGAACTAGCGGAGATAATGAAGAAGAAGTAGGTGCTTCCACAGATATTCGGTTTTGCCCTGCATTAACAAACCCAAATGGTGACTTGTTACCAGAGTCTGGTATAAATAGAATTGATAGGAATGATATGGGTTGGGTCGCACCTCCTTATTCAGGTGTAACCATTAATTCTTATATTGAGGCGACGATAAAACCTATGTCACAATGGAACCCAGAGCAGTATTTAAATGTTTGGGTTTGCCGTGGAGCTGGTGGTCTTTTAGGTTATGCAACATGGCCAATTCAATCAGGTCTTACTGGTGTTCCTCTTCCAGTTGTTGCCAATAGGGATGGTGTCATGATCATTCCAAGTTCAGTAGGTTCAACGGAATCTCCCTTTCCGTCAGGAGGCGCCTATAATCAAGGACGAACTCTTACTCACGAATTAGGTCATTTTTTCGGTCTTCGACATATTTGGGGAGATGGTGGCTGTGGCGTTGATGATTTTTGTGGAGATACACCCAATTCCGATGGTTCAAATTTTGGGTGCCCTACATCACATCAATCTTGTGGAACAACTGATATGGTTAGGAACTATATGGACTACACAGATGATATTTGCATGAACATTTTTACTATGGATCAGAGAACAAGGATGGATGCAGTACGAAGGAATTCTCCTCGCAGAATGTTTGATCAAGTGGCTTGTAATAATCAAGGATGTGGAGTGCTTGCGAATTCCCACGTTAGTGAGAATACAATATGGGAAGAAGAATCGACACCACTTGGAGTATCATTCATGGGAACGATATTTGTCCATTCTGGTGCCACTTTAACCATTAACACCCCAATTTCTTTTGGCCCTGGTGGGGGGATTTATATTTATGATGGTGGAAAAGTAATACTAAACAGCACGCTAACCAGTTGCGACAGATGGAATGGAGTGAGAGTATTTGGTGGTGCAGAGTTTAGATCAAACCCGGGCTCGGTAATAGAACATGCTGTTTGGGGTATTTCAAGTACAGAATGGGGAGTGTTTCTGGGTACAGCTAAAATTGATTGTAATGGAACTACTTTTAGAAACAATGGAGTTGCTGCGATGATAGCTACTAAAAATGGTATAGAATTGGAAAAACAAGCTTATTATGCGAACTTTTCTAATTGTGAGTTTATTACTAATAATGAGATGAGGCATGAAAAGTTTTGGGCTTTCATCACTTCCTACAATGTCAAGGGAGTGGCCGAGTATCTGCCAGCTGTTTTTGTCTTTGAATGTAATTTTATAGATCTTCAAACGAATTCAACTTATTCCAATAAATGGAACTCAGGAATTGTTGCCTTAAATGGAGATTTAGGTGTATATCATAGTACTTTTAGGTCTTTATATAGCGGTATAGAAGCTAGGGCTGGCTTGACTGACAATCCCTGGCTACGCCTAAATGAGTGTAAGTTTTTTGACTGTGGCTACGGTGTTCTAAATTCTGGAATCACTGGTTCTTATTTCAGAAATAATACCTTTGGTTTTGTAAACCAAACGGAAGGTGTCAGCGTGATTTTACAAGACCAAATGAATGATACTTATTTCCAAGGCAATGTTTTTAAGCGTACACAGGTGGGATCTGACCCATCAAAATATGGGTCCATTGGTCTCTACATCAACAGTATCGGTGCTTCGAAGACTAACAAGATTCGAAAAAATTCTTATACGAACATCGACTACGCAAATATAGCAAGAGGGAATAATGCTAATTTTGTAAATGGATTACATTATTTGTGTAACACAAATTCCCACAATAGTGCTTTTGATTTTTTAGAATTTAGTGGGTATGCAATGCGTGATGAGCAGGGACTAGCATCAGTAAATAATATTTTTCTTCCATCAGGCAACACCTTCTCACATCTATCATGGGATTTTGGTAATTTTGGTCAAAATATAGCTAATTATTATTATACCAAAGGGAATGATAGTCAAACGCCTGGAGGAAATAGTGGTAATAATGGAAATTATGATGGAATAGTTCTCCAACCTAAAATTGCTTCTAATCATTGTGACTTCAGAAGGGAGCGTCGAGCACTAACGACAGTGCAAGAAGCGATGGACAATGAGCAAGATTATAGTCGTAATAACAGTTCTCATCAAATAGCGCTACAAGACTACAACAATGCTAAGAATAGTGGAAATACTGATTTGATTAAATCAAAAAAGGCATCTTTAACGTTCGAAAGTGACAGATTAGGTCAAACGGTCGCTTTGGGTTATAATTATGCAAGAAAGCAACCAAATAATAGGACTGAAACTCGTATGTGGATTCGACGGTTTAATAATGTTGCTGGGGATTATTTACTTGTAGGAGATTATTTTGGAAACGGGGAATATCAACAGGGATTGGCCGTACTTACTGAAATGGCTTGGAAACGTCAATTAACAGAGAAGGAAATGATTGATTTGGATAAAGTGGAGCATATCTATCAAACTATTGCAGAAGATGGGCTGGACAATTTGAATCCATCTTTCTTGACTGATCTAGAATCTTACGCAGCATCTAAAGAAGGAAAATCTTGCTTTTTAGCTCGAACGATATTGCGAAATGATGGTCAGTATTATGCTCCGATTACAGACATTCCTGCGCAGTTTAGAAAAGACGAAGATATTACTGGGAAAATGGCAGAATCTATTAAAATGTTAGTTTCTCCGAATCCTGCGGACTATCACGTAACTTTTGATTGGACAGCTTTCAACACGATGGGTAAAGAAGTACGAATTGAAATATCCAATCAAATGGGTATGTTGGTTGACATTCTTCGTCCCAATATGGGAAGCACGTCCCAAAACTGGACAACAGATAAAGTAAGTGGCAGTAGCTGTCATTATGGCTTGTTCATTGATGGGCAAGAAGCCGATAGTGGTCAGATTATTATTAATAAATAAATTTTTTCACTTGTTCTGGCTTGCCTTGGCAAGCCAGAACTTTTTAAATCAACCACATGCTTGTAAAACGATTTTTATTTTCTATGCTAAGTTTAATTTTGGCAACTGTAGTCTATAGTCAACAGGGCTTCTTAAAGGTTTTTGATAATTCTAAGCATGAAGCAGCTATATTTTTAGATATTATTAGTGATAATGATACTTTAGTATTTTATGGAGTGACTCAAGATTCTACTGGAGTCCATGGTACAGGTTTCTATAGGATCGACACCTTTGGGAATGTCTTAAAAAAGAACATAATCATAGACCCCGATAAGACTTTAACAACATCGTATGTTTCAAGAAAAAAAATACTTAAGACTTCTGATGAGAATTACGCCGTGATTGGCACTACGGAAGAAGGAAATTATTTTTTAAAAGTAAATAAAAATTTGGAGTTGTTAGCATATGTACATTACCCTTCAGATATATATACATCTAATGCCTCCTTAATAGAAGATGATAGTGGCTTCCTGATTGTGCTTGCAAAACAGCAGTCAAATAACTCCTTAGCTGATGATGTTCTTTTGATAAAAACAGATAGGAATGGACAAGAATTGTGGCGAAAAGAATACGGGACTTATGAATATGGTGAATCACCAAATGAGATAATTAGGGTAAATACCAACAATTATATAATTTGTGGGGGGTATTCAAGGCCTCCAGTTGAATTTGGGGAGTTTTCTTATTGGGGATCGAGTTATTTTTTGAGTATCGATAGTAGTGGCAATGAACTTTGGGAGTGGCATAGTGATACAACAAATATACGGGGACTTGCAAATAAAGTATTTCATTTAGCTGATAATAGCTGGCTTTACTCAGGTATTACATGGGAATGGAATGATGGAGAATATATGATGCGCCCGATGCTTGTTCGTATGGATGAAGAATTTAATATAATGTGGGAAAAAATGTTCGGCTATTTAGGTCACTTCCAAGGTTTTCAGGATTTGAATGAGACACCTGATGGTAACTTTATTGCATCGGGCTATGCTGACTTGACGCCAGCGCTTGATTACCCTAAAGGTATACATTACAAGTTTTCTCCTGAAGGAGATAGTATTTGGTTACGACAAGACTCTGTTTACGCTTGGGATAGAATGCGTGTTATGGGTACTGCTGTCTTATCTAGTGGTAGTATTATCTCCATCGGATATACTCGTTATGGTCCATATGGGGAGACTGGTTTTATTATGAAACTAACTCCTGATGGGTGTTTGGATACTTTGAATTGTTTTCCTGTGTTGGCGCAAAATCCAGTAACTGAAGTCGAATCTATGAAGATTTATCCCAATCCTGCTTATGCAAGCATCAATATAGAACTACCAATTAAGGGCATTCGACAAAAAAGAATAAAAATCATTAATTTGCAAGGGCAAGTAGTTATGGAAATTGAATTATTTGAAGGCGAAATTGAATTGGATGTGTCAAAATTGAGTTTGGGATTTTATTCCGTCGAAGTGATTACTAAAAATAGGAGATTCCTTGGGACATTTATTAAAATGAAAGAGTAGAAGGTGGAAAAGAAAAAAATAAAGTCGCTAACAAGCGATGATGACATCAGACTCCCTTTGCCGCAGGCGCAACACAAAGAGAGCCCGCTGCATATCGTCGAACCGTTCTTGACAACTAAAAACAAAAAGAATGGTACAAACTCAACTTATTCACAAAACGTATTATTTCAAGTCATACTACTGACAATGATACTACGTTAACACCATAAAGCCAATGAATTTATTTCGTTAATTTTTCAAAATTAGATAAAATGAAAAAATTAATCCATTTTTTTGTACTTATTTCTTTCCTTCTACCATCTAAATTTAATGCGCAAATACTAGTCAATCGAGAATGGGTGGAGCTAACTGGCAACCCTGATGGCTCGAATACATTTCTATCAGACTGGGATCAAATAGATTGGACAAACTCTGCCCTGGACGGGCAAGAAAATTTACTTGTAGTAGGAAATATTTTGCAAACTCCTGGAAATACGGATATAATTACAACAAAATTTGATCGTGATGGTGGAGTTTTATGGGAAAAAACCTTTTCTGGGCCTACAAATGGATATGATTACGGTGTTGCCTTATCACTTGATAATCAGGATAATGTGTTTGTGGCAGGAGTTGTCTCAATAGCTTCTGGGCAGTCAGCGGTTCAATTAATTAAATATAACTCAAACGGGAACCTATTATGGTCTTCTCTCTGGGGCAATAATGTTGGAAATCTATATGATTTACCGACATCAATTACCTTAGATGATTCGGGTAATATCATTGTAATTGGGGCAACTATTAACGCTGCACTAAAGACAGACTGGATTTTACTGAAATTTGACCCTACCGGAAGCTTGTTGTGGGATAAGACCTTTGATTATGCTGGACATCATGACTTACCAACACAGGTTGTTGTAAGTTCTTCAAATGATATTGAAGTTCTAGGCTTTTCGGAAAATGCTCCCGCTTCGGTTAATTTTGTTCGTGTTGCCTTTTCTGGTTTGAGTGGGCTTGTTTTGTCGCAAGACACAAAGTATTTGTCCGAGATAAGTGGCTCATTACCAACTTCCGCTGCATTAGATGTCAACCAAAATATCTATATTGCAGGAACGTCTAATGACTCAACCAACACGGATATTAAGCTAATTAAAATTAATTCAGCCTTTGAAATTGAGTGGGTTAAGACAATAGACGCAGAAGGACTGGATGACATTGCAAAATCTGTAGTTGTTGATAAAAGTGGAAATGTCATTGTTGCAGGTGAATCGGAAAATGAAAAAGATGGTGGTTATTTTACGATTAGGAAGTACAATCCTGATGGGGAAGAGCTTTTTAAAGTGGCTCTTGATGGGTATTTAGATGAATCAAGGTCATCCGTCCAAAAATTAAAAATTAATGAGAATAATGATATTTTTGTTCTCGCTGAAATAAATAGAAAAGGAACGAAAGATATTGCTACTTATGTCTATGATTCGGAAGGAAAATTGAAGGTTGAGAAGATTTATGATAGCAAAGGAGATGATAGGCCAAAATCATTGCAGGTAAATTCATCAAATGAAGTATTTATAACAGGAATAGCTAGTGGGTTTGAAAACAAAAATATTGCTGCAAAGTACAAAATAGAAGAGATCCCTATAGTTTGGGTGAATGATGCTAATGGGAAGCCAACTCATCGTGGAAATACTGTAATTGTACGATTTGATAGCAGTGCTGTTATTAAGGAGCATATTGATAACTTGGATGTTGTTACGGCTGATATTGATTATTTTGTTAAGCAATCGGCTATTGATGAAGTTAATAAAAGGTTGAGTTTCTCAGCTGAAAGGTCTAAGTTGATTCGGATATTTAAGCGTTTAAAAACGACACATACAGTTTCCATTTTCCGACAGGGTACAGAAATTCCAATTAAGCCTTTTTGGGCTACTTTTGAGATGATATTACCTGACGGTACATCGGTTGCACAAACGATCTCTGAATTAGAGAGTTCTTTTCCTACGGTGTTTTATGCGGAGCCTAATTTTGCTGTTAGCTTAGCTACGGTACCTGATGATAGTTTGTATAATGAACAACTTTCTTTGCATCATTCTGGCGGTTTGGATACGAATGATGTCAATGTTGAACCTGCTTGGGATTTTACAACTGGAGAGTCTTATATACGTGTTGGTATTTTTGACTCTGGACTTGAATTTCGGCATGAAGATCTTCAGTATAGTAGTCCTTTTGGTTTGACATCAGTAGTGGTAGATGGATGGGACTATAGTACAAATGTTCCTTTGAAGTCACTAACATATGCAGATAGAACTGCTGATACTGTTTATCATGGTACACATGTTGCGGGTATTTTAGGGGCTGTCAGAGACAACGTTACAGGGATTTCGGGAATAGCTGGAGGCATGGACAATGGAACGCCTTCAATTTCGCCTCTAGGAGTATCACTTTATGGACTAAAGATACTCGATGGTGGATTGACTGCAAGAATCTCAAATGCAATATTTGAATCAGCATCGTTAGCCATTGATACTACTGTAATGGATACGACTTTGGGCTATGCACTGCATATCATGAATCACTCTTGGGCTTCAACATTAAAATTTGGCTATTTGAATAGTAAAAGCAAAACACTAAGTGACGCTGTTCATTATTCTAATAGAAACGGAGTTGTGGAAGTTGCAGCTAGGGGGAATTGGCCATCACCTCTTCCTGTTTTAACGGATCACGATTCTCTTTATCCAGCATGTTATAACGATAACTGGGTACTTAGTGTTGGAGGGACTGGTCAGAATGGAGCATATAAATATGATGGTAATGGAGGGTATTGGTGGCATCCATTTGTAGGGAGTGGTGTGGATATAGGAGCACCTTGTATTGCACCATTAATAGAAACAATTGATATTGAATATCCGGCAATTGGTACTCCAAATTATTCTAAATATGAAGAGTTTAATGGAACTTCAGCTGCTGCACCACATGTTTCTGGAGCAGCAGCGTTATTGCTTTCGTATTTAAATGATGTGAATACGTCTTATTTGAACCTTGTTCATGAGGATTTGGAGTATATTATAGAGAACTCTGCTACAAAGCCAGATGAGACTCTTTTTGATGTAAATAACTATAATGACTCAATTGGCTATGGTCGATTAAATATTGGGACTGCTTTTGAAATGATAGAAAAGCCAGAGCATATTCTGTATCATTTTGGTACATCAAATAATCCATTTATTTTTCATCCACTATTGAGTGAGCCATCGGCAACTATTTATTTTTCAGAGCCTTACGAAGATGTGAACACTGGTCATACCTATTCAGACAATGTACCTTACAATGTAGACGTGTATAAAGTTAGGATTTTTATTGACCACTTGCTAAGTTCAGCGGACTCCATTGAGCATATTTGGCCGCGCCATAGTGGCTCCACTCCTTTTGGTCGGCTAACAGGTATGAATGGAGATACATTAGTCCCACATGAGCAGATTGAAATTACGACTTGGAGTCAGAGTCAAGCAACCTTAGAAGGTTATTTTTATCATGTTAAAGATACTAGCGGCAATGATTTAGGGTGGATTCCTTTTGATTTTAACAATCTTAGTCAAGATGCCAATTTTGAGTATTCAATCATTGCCAAGGACAAGACTGTTTCTATTGATGAAGTAGTAGAGATTACAACGTTTGAGTTATATCCCAATCCGGTGTCTTCTATTTTGACTATTGAGTTAGACCTAGAAAAGTCAACAGATATAGGTGTGTATATCATTTCTACAGCAGGTCAAATAATCAATCATGTTTATGATGGAAATGCAAGTGTTGGTGAAAATCGATATGAATATTCTGTAGAAAATCTTGCTGTTGGTACTTATTACGTTTTGTTAAAGGGAACAGGTAGTCCCATAGTAAAACCATTTATTAAACAGTAATTAACGAACCCAGATAGAGACAAACGTAAAGTTTGTCTCTATCTTTAATTTTTTTTTCAATGAAATATATTTTTCTTCTTAGTCTAGTTTCTTTTTTTCTTTCATGTAATAAGAAAATATTTGAGCCTTTAGATCGTTCACAGGATTGTATCTCTGCGCATACCGAAAAACATATAGATTTTTCCAAAAAACCAGTTGATTCTGTTCCAACGATTGGACCAGCCTATACCGAACATATTATCCCATACCCCCATCAATTTTACAATAGAATTTTGTTTAATCCTAAAACGGATAATGAAATAGCTTTTCATAGATCACATAAGAAAAATGGCATCGATGAGCTATGTGTTTATAATTTTTGCACAGAAGAATTGACAGTTGTTACAAATGAAATTTCCTATGATTTAGACTGGAGTACAACTGGTTGGTTAATTTTTGTTGGTCGAGACAATAATATATGGAAATTGAAGTCAGATGGAGATTCATTAACCCAATTGTCTTTTAAAGGAATACATAATTCTTCTCCCTGTTGGTCTGAAGACGGTTCAAAGTTTATTTTTGGCTCGGAACGAGAAGGAAGTGCTTTTGTTTTTATTGCTGATGACAAAGGTCAGATAGTGGATACAATTTATAGCAGACCTAGGGGGGATGACCAGTGGTTAAGTGGGAGGAATTTTAAATGGATTGGTGATAGTGTCTATATTAATATAGGAGCAAATACTGCATACATGGGCATACTGGATTTAAATACAAAAGAATTCACTAAAATCCGTGTTGTTCCATCTCCTTGGCGTTGTACAGGGTGGAAAAGATATGACAAAGTATCTAACAGTGTCATTTGGATAGGTGGTATTGGCGGAAATTCTGATATTCTTGGAAGCACAAACTTAAAAACAATGGAAACAACAATTTTATTGGATAAAAGAGAATTGTGGGAAGGTTTTTTAATTTGCAATCCATCTCCAAGTGGAGAAAAAATTATCTTATCAAAAGGTAATTATATGGATAGGCCAACTCCAATCTCACTCAAATATGAAGTTGTCCCCTATATTTTAGACAGGGATGGAAAAAATGAAAGACGGATACTGATTCCTGAATAAAACAAATAAGAAAGCTGTCAAGAACACTATGTATGACATCATCCCCTTGCCGCAGGCGCAACACAAGGAGACGATGCATACAATTATCGTTATGGGCAATAGGGCAAAGATTGAAACAATATTTTTTAATTTTTAAAACGGTAAATTATGAAAATTCTTATGCAAGATTTCAGAATGATTAGTTTGACATTTGCTATAATAATGTCAACATTTCTTACAATTAAAGCCCAAGTTGTTACAAGGGTTTTAGCACCTGATGATAAAATTGAGAATTATATTCCTTGGTATAATCCAAATCAGAGAATTCCGATTGTCAAAACTCCATTTGTGGATGTAGATTCAGTTTTAGAGCAAGATAAAATAACAAATAGGGAAATGCCACGAATTGGAATTAAACAAAATGTTAACTGTACAGCAAAAGATGGAGAACTTATTAAATACGATAATTATTCGTTGTGGAATATGACTCTTTATAGTGAAAATGCAAAGTCAATGAGTAATCGTTTCGACAATACGATTCTTCCTAAGGAAGCGGTTATGTTTTTGTATAATGAAGAAACAAGGTTTGTAGTGGGGCCAATAAATCATTCAATATTTAAAGACGGAACTTTTAGGTCGGATTATTTGAATGGCGGAAAAATTCATATAACAATATTCCTACCTATTTTTAATGAAGAGAGTGATATAACAATCAATATTACCAGCTTTGATTATGGAATTATTCCATTAAGAGTATATGATGATGATTTCGAATCTTCAGAAGATTGCAATATAAATGTTGCTTGTGAGGAAGGTGAAGGATGGGAGTGTCAAATCAATTCAGTTTGTAAAATAATTCACAGTTCCATAGGTTCGTGTACAGGTTCACTTGTTAATAATGATTGTTGCGATTTAACTACTTACATATTAACAGCAAATCATTGTACTGCTAGGCATCCAGTAGATGATTATCTATTCCGATTTAATTATCAAAGCCCACAATGTACACCTAATGGAGAAACTACACCCT
>JAJRQS010000299.1 GCA_024280135.1 Bacteroidota bacterium
AGGCTTAGATGACAAAATTTTAACCTCTTGGAATGCTTTGATGCTTCGAGGTTATGTAGATGCCTATTTAGCATTTGGGGATAAGCACTACTTAGATATTGCATTAAAAAATGCACATTTCCTTGCGTCAAAAACCCTATCCAAAGAGGGGCAACTCACTCGTAATTTTAAAAATGGGAAGGCCTCCATCAATGCTTTTTTGGACGACTATGCCGCCACGGCTTGGGCATTTATGCGTTTGTATGAAGCTACTTTTGATGAACAATGGATAGAAAAAGCAAAACTCATTACAGATTACACTTATCAACATTTTTATGACCCAGCAACGGGTTTATTCTTTTATACATCGGATATTGATCCACCTTTGGTCACTCGTAAAAAAGAATTGTCGGACAATGTAATTCCTGCTTCCAATTCCATGATGGGGCGTGTGCTTTTGAAATTAGGACACTATTATGAAAAAGAAAACTACATTGCACTGAGCCAAAAAATGATTCAAAATATGTCGGGGGCTTTCATTTCCTCCGACCAACCTTTTTTCTATGCTAATTGGTTGTCACTGTACAGTGAAATGGCAAGTCCACCCTTTGAAGTGGCCATTGTCGGCCCAAATGCCCAAAAAGTAAGGAATGAAATGGCACAATACTACTTACCCAATGTCGTCTTTGTCGGCGGTCAAAAAGAAGGTAAAATGTCTTTACTAGAAGACAAACTAGTGGATGGGCAGACAATGATTTATGTCTGTCAGAATCGAGTTTGCAAATTCCCTGTTACGGATATTTCGGCGGCGTTAAAACTGTTAAAATAAACCTAAAACCATTCAGATGTATATATTTTTCACTGGGTTCATGGCAAGTGGCAAAACCAAAAATGGACGAATCATGGCAAAGCGATTAGGTTATGACTTCTATGATTTAGACCATTTATTGGAGCAAGAAAACAAAAAAAGTATTAATGATATCTATGCCGAATTGGGAGAAAAACCCTTTCGAGAGCTTGAATTAAATACTTTAATAAAATACACGCAAGGAACTGGTCAAAATATAATTTTTTCTTTAGGTGGTGGTTCATATTGTAATCCAACTGCCAGAAATTGGCTAAGAAAAATAGGCAAAACTATTTTCTTAGATGTGCCAATGGGTGTTTTATTTCAACGCTTGATTGTTAAGAAAACAACACGCCCCCTACTCCGCCATTTGAGTGATGAGGAGTTACTAAAAAAAATAACGACCCTACATCAAAAGCGCTATGCGGACTATATGGAGGCAGACATAATCTTACCCAACTTTAGAGGCACCGAATCAGATCGGTTAGCTTTGGAAGCAAGTATATTGAGACTAAATGGGTAAGTATTGGAATACCTAAATATTGCAGCTGGTGAATAGTTATAATCAAAAAAAGCAACTTGACTTACGTCAAGTTGCTTTTATTTTATCAAAACTAAACTATCTACTCTTTGATAAACTTCGATACTTCCAAATGTCCATCCAAGTATTCAACTTGAATATAATATAATCCATTCTCCAGATTCTGGACATCAATCTGCATTTTTGCGAAAGCTTTTCTCGAAAGAAGATCCTGTCCCAATACATTAATAATATGAACAGACTTCGCTTGCTGCTCTGCAAATTCAATGATTAAATTGTCTTTTGCAGGATTCGGGTAATGCAAAAAGGAGGTTGCTTCATAGAGATTTTGATTACCAACAACCCATGTCTGTACCGTCAAAATTACAGAAGGTTGACCCCACCCCAACTCACAATAGCCTTGAACATATATTTCATAAACAGTATTTGACTCTAACCCTTCTACCGTTGCTTCCAAATCCGTCACAACCATAGCCGTCCAAGCCCCTGTCGTCCCAGCTTTTCTATATACAACATTATATTTTGTTGCTTCGTCAAGTTTATCCCAAGAAACTGAAATTGATTGTTCAGTGACCGCATTTGATGTAAAAGATAAAACTTCGCAACCTGTCGGTAAGGAAACAGAACCCACAGAAGAAAACGCAGACCAAGCTACACCACATTTAGATTGAACTTGAAACTCATAAGTTGCTCCAGATTCTAATCCATCAATCGTTATTTCCGTGTCCGATACATTTAGACTAGACCAATCGGTCGTTCCTTCTATTCGATATCGAATGGAATAAAGCGTCACTCCATTCGTTGCTGACCAAGAAATAATCATCGCCTGATAACCAGAAGCAACTCCTATTATATTAACGGGGGGCATACATCCTTCAAGCGTCGTAAAAACAAAAACATTATTAAATGGTGAGTCAAAATTACCACAAAGAGATTGAATAACTACTTCGTAAGAAGTCAATGGTTCCAGTCCTGTTAATTCTATAGAATTCGTATTGGTGGATTGAATGGACCAAGTCTCTGTACCTTGTTTTTTATATCTCACCATATAACTTGTCGCTTCCGCAAAATTGTCCCAACTTAAAATGGCCCCATTAGAAGCAACACTCACTGTATTGACATTGACAGGTGCATCACAAGCTGGTGGCGTTGTAAAGACAGACGACTCCGAATATTCTGACCAACTTCCCTGGCAATGGCTTTGAACTTGATATTCATAAGTCGTATTGGGCAACAATGATGTGAGCGTAAGGAAAGTATCAGAGACAATCTCCGTCGTCCAATCTGTCGTCCCCGTAATACGATATTGAACCTGATAACTATTCGCACCCGAAAGGGAATTCCAAATAAGCTTAGCAGAAGCGCTACTAATCAATTGTGTTTCTAATTGATAAGGAACCGGACAGCTTTCTACAACCACAAAACTCGTTGTCTTCGTACACAAATGAGCATCGGTTACGGTTACCAAGTACGTATTGGCTTGTAGCCCACTTATATCTTTTGTGGTAGCTGCATTCGACCATAAATAGGTATAGCCAGGCGTACCTCCAGAGGGCGTTAAACTAATCGCACCATCTGAAAGACTTGGGCTAGCATTTGTAATACTACCTGAAACCTCCAAGGCATCAGGCTCCGTAATCTCAAAAGATTTTACAGCCGTATTACTATTAGCGTCCGTCACCGTAACCGTATAATTACCTATCGCTAAGTTTTGCCCATTCCCTTCACTCCAAGCATACGTATAGGGGGGTGTTCCCCCTGCGACGGAGACCTCTACGGAACCATCCTGCCAACCACTACAATTCACATGAATAGGGTTAACGGCAATCGTTAAAGACTCCACATAATAACAAATATCTAAAGTCCATCCATTGATGACTCCTCCATCATCATCAAACACATCATTCACTTCCAATGTCCAATCCCCTGTGATGTTCTTTCCATTAAAGTTAGCTAATGTTCCTTTGGGCTGGTATGTATCTCCCTGAATCGGAGGGCAAGGAATAGCCCCATAAGCAGCTGCTGCATCATCATCAAAGCTCAAAAGTAAATTATTCTCTAACCCACAGATTTGATCCAAAAGCATCACTTCTGTACCGTCAGGACTTATTATTTTTATCTTTAAGTCATTAATATATGAATGCGAAATATCTAAATTCTTAATTTTAATAGAGGTTAATTCTCCAGCATCCGTAATATGAATAATAGATTTCTTTACACTTGTTGAATTGTCAGGGATAACAATGGGCACATCTTGAGCAGCTATTTCATTACAAAAGATGGCTTCTGTCGAAAATGAAAATACTGGAGAAGACACTGAATTTTGGCATTCGTTAGAAGCTAGCACACGCCAATAGTAAGTTGCAGAAGGATTTAAGGCCGTAACTAACTGATACTCATTAGATTGCATTACATCCTTTGAAAGGACTAAATTAGTTAATGCTGCATCGCTATACACTTCAACTTGATAGGACGCTACGCCTTGTTCCAACATCCAAGATAGTAATGGCTTTACAGAAATCCCTGTTGCATTTAAAATTGGTGATACTAAACTAGGTGCCGTCGGAGCCTCCTTGGAATAAAAAATAGTTACACTTTCGGACAATGTCCCAGTCGTACTTGTGCCCGTTAATTCAACGGTATGAAATCCTTCTGCCAAACTACTAGAGCCCGAAAAAGAAACTGTACTTGTTCCAGGTGCCCCAACCGAAGTCGGACTAAAAACCACACTCATACCTGCAGGCACATTGGCTGCAGTCAAATTCACATTCCCTGCAAAACCCAAAATACTATTTACAGAAAGCGTTACAGAGGCAGCTGTAGTACCACATAGATTTAATTCCGTTCCAGAAAGCTCCAAACTAAAACCCGCTAAAGCTTCACTAATTGTAAAGTTCGTATTACTAATATCAAAAAACACATTATCGCTAGCCTTAACCATTATCCTTGCCATTGTCGAAGTAGAAGCGGGCATGGTTACTTGTTG
>JAJRQS010000300.1 GCA_024280135.1 Bacteroidota bacterium
AAAATCTATGTTTGACAGCAAGGTCATGGGACACCCTGCGGGACTGTTTGTTCTCTTCTTTACAGAAATGTGGGAACGTTTTTCCTATTATGGAATGCGAGCTATTTTAGTCCTTTTCTTAATGAGTGCCGTTGGTATAGGAGGTTGGGACTGGTCGAGTAAGCAGGCTTTGGCACTGTATGGAACCTATACAGCCATGGTTTATTTGACCCCTATTTTGGGTGGCTATCTGGCCGATAACTATCTGGGTTATCGAAAAGCCGTAATTTGGGGAGCCATCATCATGACGCTAGGACATGCTTCTATGGCGATGGAATTCGATCATATGTTTTTGTATATTGGTATAGGGCTATTGATCATTGGCAATGGATTGTTTAAGCCTAATATGACTTCAATTATTTCACATATGTATAAGGATACGCCCGAGAAGAAGGATGGTGCTTATACTATTTTCTATATGGGCGTGAATGCAGGTGCTTTTTTGGGTATTTGGGTTTGTGGATATTTAGGAGAAAAAGTGAGTTGGAGTTATGGATTTGGAATGGCAGGTATCTTTATGTTTCTGGGTATGTTGCAGTTTTTGTTTGCACAAAAGATATTTGGAGATATTGGACTCGCCCCGGAAAAGACAGCTTTAGGAGAAGTAGAAGAACCTAAACTTGAATTTGAGGGAGATCGTCTAAACCCATTTACTAGCTTTGATAAAGTATTGATTGCAATTAGTGTTATTATTGGGGTAAGTTGGATTATTAATGACCCGATGAGTGCAATTGCAGATAAGAACTTTTTAAAATTTGGTGAAGTTGATTATTCGAATTGGTATATTTTGACAGGTGTGTTTACTTTTTTAACGTTGATTGTTTCTAGGATTTTACGATACCCAACACAGACTAGAGATAGGATGATTGCCATTGTGATCTTTGCCCTCTTTACGGTGATTTTTTGGGCTAGTTTTGAGCAAGCAGGCGGTTCAATGACTATTTTTGCGAAGCAGTATAGTGATAGGATCATGTCTGGAGATTGGGCAACCTACTTTAATATTTTTAATATTATTATTACCGTTGTGCCGATCGCGATTATCACCTATGTTTTGTTTTTGCTTTTTAAACAGACCTACGGAAGGTATCCATTGTCTAGTATTATCTTGGGATCTAGTTTCTTGATTATTTGGGGGATTGTATTCTGGATGATTAATAGAGACTTAAAATCGACTTCTTATGAGCTAAGTTATACGGCTATAGAAACAATCGATGAAGAAAGCGGAAAGCCAGAGTATGAAGCGATTACGGCTTCGACGACAATACCACAAGGCGCCAAAGTAGTTGAGCGATCTCAAAGCATCATAGAGCCTATTGAATTAGCTGTAGGATCTGAATTGAACCTCCTGCAAGTTAGGAAGAAATTCATCTATTTGAATGAAGAGAAGTCGGCTAATGTTGTAGCAATGACGTCTGAATCACCGATTATTACAGCAAAAGTCAAGCGGGTAAAAGAGAATGAAGTAGAAATACCCGCTTCTTGGTTCTCTATTCTGAACTCGCTTTTCATCATCATGTTTGCACCTTTTTTCTCTAGATGGTGGGAAAGTAAATTCAATCCAAGTGCAGCGGTTAAATATGGTTTGGGATTGATTTTATTGGGCATTGGTTTTGGTGCATTGGCGTATGGAGCGAGGACCATTCCGCAAGGGGCAGAAATAGCCTCCGTGAGTATCATGTGGCTTGTGATTGCCTATCTGTTTCATACCTTAGGCGAATTATGCCTTTCGCCTGTGGCACTTTCTTATATCAGTAAATTAGTGCCAGGGCGTATGATTGCCTTGATGTTTGGAGTTTGGTATATTGCGGTGGCTATTGGGAATAAGACTGCTGGTAAGATGGGTGGAGCAGTAGAAGAAATTGCCAACGCAAATTCTTTGACCTACTTCTTCTTAATCTTTACGATAGTGCCGATAGCCCTTGGGTTTATTGCGATTTTACTAAGCCCTGTTATTAAGAAATTAATGCATGGGGTAACGTAATACGTTGCTTTTAAAATCAATCAGGAAAAGAGCATCCCAATCAAACAAGGATGCTCTTTTTACGTTTAGTTTGCTCAACAAATAATCATTATGAAGTATTTAAGTGTTTTTGCCTTTCTTGTGTTCTTTTCTAGTTGTTCGCTTGCGCAAAAGAACAAATCAGTAGTATCCAGTAAATCTATTTCCACTCAGGTTACTTCTCCCACTTTTTCGGAAGTCATTGGAGTTAACGGTGGACTATTTTTATCAGGAAGTGAAGAGACTCTACGGAAGGCTTCTGTTTTTGAGAATAATAGAATTTTTTATTTGATGGGGCATGATATGAAAGGGCGTATGCCAAAAGATTTTATTCCTAAGCCTTGTTTGACAGATTGCCCCAATATTAGTTGTGACTGGGAAAATACGAATGCTGCCTGGAAATTTAGGCTTTGTGATTGGAGACATACCTTTACAACCAATACCATAGCTTTTGAAGTGTTTGAAGGAACGGGTAGAGATTACCCCAATCGTTTTTATCGTGCTGAAGAGTTGGGCGACCCCTATCAAGCAGGATTCAATTATGGACAATCGACAGCTATCGGATTAGAAGGATTAATCACAACAGTAGAAGTAGGCAATGAACCACATGGCTCTCCTGGCATAGAAACTTTTAACAAATGGGCAAAAGGCATCGCAGATGGTGTTCGCTCTAAATCCAAGACGATGAAAATTTGCTCTGCGGATAGACAAAACTCAGGGCCAGATATATTTGGAGGTACCCTATTGAATAATCAAATGAAGGACATTGATACATCACTTTTTGATATACTACAAGTCCATGCCTATGCTTTTAATAAAGAATTTAAAGTGACCGATTCTCCAGAGTCATTACGAAAGGAACTAACAGATATGCATCCATATCGGGATAAAGAGCTATGGCTTGGAGAAGTCGGGTGGGATTCTGAATTGTTGGGAGAAGAAACGCAAGCAGGTTATTTGTTAAGAATTATTGTATTGGCGATGCGTCATGACTTCGATAAGGTTTTTGTTTATAATATTATTGATGATGGTCCTTGGGCTGCTCCTTTCGAACATTGCGGTATTTTGAATAAAGACAGTTCACCCAAAAAAAGCTATGAACTACTGAAAAGGATGGTGACGGAGTTTGGAAATTATCGAATTTCAAAAGTAGTGAAAGATGGGCTAGGGGGTGAATATGAATATAATTTTACGGATGGAAAGAAGGAATTATCTATAAGTTGGAAGGCATCGGATCGTGGGATTCCTAGTATTCTGGTTGCTAAGTAGTACCGAGTTTTTGAGCTACTAATAGGCTTGCTTTTTTGAGCAGGTTAGCTTTTGTTTTATTTCTCATTTTGTTTGTTTTTTTGATTGTTCCACACCCAAATTTGCTTTGCAGTTGTGGTTAGCTTGAGGATGGTTGGGGGCAAATTTGACCTCGCCAGCGAGGTACATACACGACATACCCGTAACGACATACCCGTAGCGACATACCCGTAGCGACATACCGTAGCGACATTACCCGTAGCGATATACCCGTAGCGACATACCCGTAGCGACATACCCGTAGCGACATACCCGTAGCGACATACCCGTAGCGACATACCCGTAGGGACATACCCGT
>JAJRQS010000301.1 GCA_024280135.1 Bacteroidota bacterium
GATCCGTTTTTTCAGAAGAACTAATTTTAATACGAATCTGGTCTTGCACCTCATAGTCTAAGTCTTTTCGGATGTTTTGGATTCGGTTAATTAATTCTTTAGCAACTCCTTCTGTCGCTAAGTCTTCAGAAATGTTGATATCCATCGCCACTGTTAAGTTACCATCGGTTGCGACTGTCCAACCCTCGATATCCTCAGGTGAAATTTCTACGTCCTCTAAGGTGAGCGCAAAGACCTCATTATTTATTTTTAATTCATAAGAACCCGTTTGTTCAAATTTGGCAATAGCCTCCTGATCTAAACTATTGATAAATCCAGCAGCTAGTTTCATGTTTTTACCAAGACGACGGCCCAGTGTTTTGAAGTTTGGTTTTATCTTCTTTTTGATAAATCCAGAACTGTCGTAGAGGTATTCAAGATGCTTGATGTTTGTTTCAGCGAGGATTAAGTCTTTCACCGCATCTACTTGTTTTTCAAATGATTTATCTAAGACAGGTAGGAGGATTTTGTTTAAGGGCTGACGTACCCGAATTTTTTCTTTTTTACGCAAGGATAAAGCCAAAGAAGAAATACGTTGCGCGTAATCCATTCTTTCTTCCAAGTCTTTGTTAATCAATGAGTTATTGACTAGCGGGAAGTCCGAAAGGTGCACAGAAATTGCTATTTCTTTTTTAGAAATCTTGTTTAAGTTTTGAAATAGCCAGTCGGAGAAAAAAGGCGAAATGGGCGACATTAATTTTGAGATAGTTGACAAACAAGTATAAAGCGTTTGATACGCCGAAATCTTGTCAGCAGAATAACTTCCTTTCCAAAATCTTCTCCTAGATAATCGGACAAACCAATTACTCAAATTATCGGTAACAAAACTTTGTATTTTTCGAGCAGCTGGAGTTCCTTCATAATCAGAAAAATGACCATCAACTTCTTCAACTAAGCTATTTAATAAGGATAAAATCCATTGGTCAATTTCAGGACGATCCTGTAATGGTGTTTCCTTTTCAGCGTAAGTAAAATTATCAATATTGGCATAAAGTGCAAAGAAAGAATAAGTATTATAAAGCGTGCCAAAAAACTTACGTTGAGTTTCGACAATATTATCCTCATCAAATTTTAAATTATCCCAAGGGTTAGCATTGTGCGTCAAATACCAACGAACAGCATCGGCTCCGTATTTATTTATTGTCACAAAAGGATCTACAGTATTTCCTTTTCTTTTGGACATTTTTTGCCCTTTTTTATCTAATAATAAGCCATTAGAAACGACAGCCTTGTAGGCGACACTATTAAAAATATTACTAGAAATTGCGTGAAGTGAATAAAACCATCCACGTGTTTGATCCACGCCTTCCGCAATGAAGTCTGCAGGAAATACATGCTGAAATAATTCTTTATTCTCAAATGGATAATGCCACTGCGCATAAGGCATAGCACCAGAATCAAACCAAACATCTATCAAATCTAATTCACGCTTCATGGGTTGACCATCATTAGACACAAGTGTGATGCCATCAATATATGGGCGATGTAAATCAGCAGGAACCTCTTGGTTGAGCCCAAGTGCGTTATTAGCTGCATTGATTTCCTCTTGTAACTCTTGAATGGATCCAATACATTTTTCTATTTCCCCGTCTTCAGTACGCCAGATGGGTAAGGGAGTACCCCAATACCTAGAGCGAGACAGATTCCAATCTTGAATATTTTCGAGCCAATTCCCAAAACGCCCCTCACCAGTAGATTTGGGTTTCCAATTGATGGTTTTATTCAACTCAACCATTCGGTTTTTATTAGACGTTACTTTTACAAACCAGCTATCCAATGGATAATATAAAATCGGCTTGTCCGTTCGCCAACAATGTGGGTAGTTGTGCAGATGCTTTTGGACATTGAAAGCCTTGTTTTCCGTTTTTAATTGGATGGCAATATCAATGTCAACACTTCTGTAATTTTCTTCATCTTTGTAGTCTTTGACATAACGTCCTGCATAGTCAGTGACTTCTTTTACAAACTTGCCTTGTCTATCTACAAGCGTCAAAGAACCTAGCCCATTTTTTTTGGCCATCATCATATCATCTGCTCCAAAAGCTGGAGCAGTATGTACGATACCCGTGCCATCCGAAGTGGTTACAAAATCGCCAAGGACAACTATAAATGCTTTTCCATCTGTTGGTTGTGCATATGGCATAAGTTGCTCGTACTCAATGTTTTCAAAGTCTTTTCCCTTGTGTTTTTGTATGATTTTATATGGGATTAACTTATCGTCTGGTTGATAATCTTCTAAGGCTAACTCAGCTTGTTCAGGTTTGAACCATTTAGGGACAAGCGCTTCCGCTAAAATGAGATGTACAGGTAATTTTGTGTACGGATTAAAGGTTTTGACGACTACATAATCAATTTTTGGACCGACCGTCAAAGCGGTATTTGAAGGCAATGTCCATGGGGTCGTTGTCCAAGCAATAAAATATAAATTACCTTCTTCTATGCCATCAAACAAAGGAGCGGATAGTTGATTTTTGATAACCTTAAATTGGGCGACCAATGTGGTGTCCGTTACATCTTTGTATGCCCCAGGTTGATTCAATTCGTGTGTGCTTAATCCAGTGCCTGCTGCTGGCGAAAAGGGCTGCACAGTATAGCCTTTGTACAGTAGATCCTTGTCGTATAATTGCTTAAGTAGATACCAAACAGACTCGATATATTCATTTTTATAAGTAATATAAGGATTGTCTAAATCTACCCAATAGCCCATTTTGACCGTAAGGTCGTCCCATACATCTTTAAATTTAAGAACCGTTTCTTTACACTTTTGGTTGTATTCATCTACGGAAATCTTAGTGCCAATATCCTCTTTGGTGATACCCAGCTCTTTTTCAACTTTTAACTCTACGGGAAGACCGTGCGTGTCCCAGCCACCTTTACGAGAAACCCGTTTACCTTTTAAAGTTTGAAACCGACAAAACATGTCCTTAACGGTTCGACCCATAACATGGTGAATACCAGGCATACCATTGGCGGAAGGAGGCCCCTCATAAAATACAAAGGTGTTTTGGGCATCTCGCTGTGTAATACTCTTTTCAAAAATATCATTGTCCTTCCAAAACTGTAATAATTCTTGATCTATTTCAGGTAAGTTGAGTCGCTTAGGTACGTGGTACATCAGTTATGTTTTGTAAATGACCGAGTTTTATCTTTGGCTAGTTCCAGATTGAAAAAATAACTCGAAATATAGGCACAAAGCTACGAATTGTTATTTGAATAATCTCCATACTACGAGGACTGATGTGTTTGGGTAAAATATAGCAAGTAAAATCATTTATATTACTACTCAATGTCAGAAGACAATGTATTACTACTAAATAAATTCATAATTTTTATTTTTTTGTAACATGCTGATTGTGAGTGTATTGAATGCTTTTCTTGTGAAGGAAATTGCGCATATAGGCTTTGGTAATAAGCCTTGTTGGGCTAAAATACCCAATTTAGGGTATGTAGTTAGGGAGCATTAGGTCTATCTTTGTTCTATCGTTTTTTAAGCGATGGAGAAATTAAAGAAGACCATGAACATATCGCTCCTATTTTCCCAAAGATAGGTCTTGCAGATTTTGTCTCCTTATTTTTAGATAGAAACAATGTATGTTTCTATTGATATTTTGTTGACCAA
>JAJRQS010000302.1 GCA_024280135.1 Bacteroidota bacterium
AAGGATTGAGGTAAATATTATACCTGCGATAAAAATTCTTTTCGTTTTCTTTAATTCTTTCATCTCTAGTTTTCTTTTAGGGTTGAATTAGCAGCCACCAATTTTCTTTTTCTTCTTTTTACGAATAACAATCGCTTTTCTCTTTTTAGTTTTTAGCGTGCCTCCTGTCTCTGAAACACCTGCAATGCCACTTGCATTGTGAACGGCGTTAGGCATTGGTACACCAAAAAAATAACTTGAAGCTTTTCGCAAACTATATAACTCAAAATCTTTATTGGGCGCACCAGGGCTAGGCTCTTTTGGGTGCAAGATCGTGCTAAAAAAACCATTTAGACCATTCTCTAAGACATATAAATTATTAAAGTTTTTACTGGTTAATAGTAACCAGGATTGGTCTGAAATGAGGTGGTCATTGGAATACAAAACTACATCAAATTGGTCTTGGTCAAAATAACCAATATTGTCTTTGTTTAGTAACTTTTGGTAAGGAATGTTTAAAGCATTTGGTAAGGAGTATTGAGCGTAAGCTACAGAATCTCGTAAGTCAACTAACAATAAAGATGGGTCTCCACTTATAATTTTGTCGGCCAATACATCACTGCTTATATAGTGTCCTGGCATTCTTGCTTTTAATAATAATTGCTCCGGAGCAAGGCGCGTAGCATCTGGGAGGTTATCTAAAAATAGCAAGCCTCCAGCAGAGCCCAACAAAATAAGTGCTAAAAATATATATCTTTTCTTCATGGTCTCTTTTTAAGGTTTTTTGATCGGAGAACTGAACTAAAATTAATAATACACCTTTCGGATATGTCGGCCAATTAATGTCGTAATATAGAAGGCAACAATACCAATAGCAGTGAATAAGAAAACAGTCCATTCGTGGGATAAGCCCAACGTCTCTTTTAAAGTTACACCGCCAAGATTATTGGCATTAAAGGTTGATTCGAGGTAAGGGAAAAATTCTGAAAAAAGAACCACCCCTAACATCAATCCAAAAATAAAAACCAACCCATCAATTTTACCAATTCCTGCTGCGCATAAACTAGTACCCGGACAAAACCCGCCAACCACAAATCCTAGACCCATTATTAATCCTCCGATGATAACGGATTTCATGTAAGTGGGTTGAATGTATAAATCATCAAAATTGACGTAACCCAGTTTTGATAGGTACAAAATACCTATCATAGCGACAATAGCTGCCGTAAAAAAAACGCGTAAGACTGCGAAGTCATAGCCATAAAACACACCGACTAGTTTACGGGAAGAGGAGAATCCCGAAGCTTCCATGATGTACCCAAAAGCAAAGCCAATGACTAGGGCAACGACGTTGTTCCATTCTGGTGATAATAGTTCATTTGGAATTAAAGGTCCCATATTTTTGTTTTTCTAAGTAGGTTAGTAAATGTTTTAAATCCAATTTTTTCGAAAGAAATAGGCAAATAAGTATCCACCTCCGAAGATGGCCATCATGGATACAAATCCAGCTGTAGCCATTACCGCAAGTCCACTTAATGCGGCTCCACTCGTGCAACCTCTTGCTAATTGCGATCCAAAACCAAATAAAACACCTCCTAGTAGGGCTAGGATAAGTCGTTTTTTTGAGGATATATTTGGGGAGTGTTGAATTCTAAATTTTGCACGACCAGACAGAGCACCGGATAAAAAGGCACCACCGATTGCCCCTAATACTTCAAATATTAGCCAGGTATTCAAGGGGGATTTTTCCTTTTCAACAAACCGACTGTAATAGGCGGATTGTTCGACATGCTCAGGAGCTATCTCGTGCAGAGCAAATACAACAGTACTTTTCATTGCTCCACTTGCACCCAATCCTCTGCCAGTCATATAGAAGGTAAATATCAGCAATATGCCTAATAAAAACCCCCCAAAATAGGGATTCCAATAATCGTGTTTATGATCTTCATTCCAATAGCTCATATAGTTTTTTTTTAGTACAAGTAACGAGTAATCTGGCCAGCATCGACCATTAAGAAACGCAAACAGGCTCCTCCAATTAGAACCAAAATAGCAGGGATTGCTGCCCAAACTTTAGCTCCCATCAATTCAAAAATTTCTAAAATGGCTGGAAAGATAAGTCCCATGCTGATGATAAAAACAAAAAAGAATACGGTAAATTCGCCACCCATTAATAATTGGACGGCTTCTCTTTGGACCGCTGGACCTGAATAATAACCCATAATCATGTGGATAATAAAAAATAACTCCACAGTAATTAGCAATAAATCTATTTTACCAAATAGGTGTCTCTCATAGCTACTTTTTGCTGTCAAAATATTTATAGCTGCACCTGTAGATAAACCGGATGTTAAAAAGAGTGGCCCCAAAATGGCATTATTCCAAAGTGGTCGTGCATTAAAAGCAGACAACAAAATCCCTGTGTAAATACCCAAAACAATCGACAATGGTAACAATGCCCAAGCCATTAATTTTTTATAGGGTTTAAAAAAGCTTTCTAATTCATAAATCCATTTTAGCTTCCAATCTAATTTTGGAAACACTTCTCTTAAATGAATAAAAGCCCACAAAAAGGAAATTGGCGTCATGGCCATCAAGACCCATGCTCCCCACGACATCGGAGATTCTAGTCGAATGGTTGTGTAAAGCCTCCAAAAGTATAAGACATGGGTCAAATCAAACATTAAGGCTACTAATCCCACAACAATGGCAATAGGTGCAACCAATGGAGCATACTTAATGGCGCCAGGCACTTTGTCCTCTTTACCTAATACCGTAAAAAGGGCAGCAAAAAACAAAATACCAGCAGCTAAACCACCTAAAAATAAGTAAAGGGGTATTGGCCAGTGCCAAATGTGTAAATGAGGATCTACGTTGGGAATATTTCGTCCGCTTATAAATAATTCTTCTTTCATTTCTTTAGATTAGGTAGTAAACATTTGGTTTTGTACCCGCTTCAGGTGCGAGAACTTTATGCTTTCTTTTTTTGAGTAATTCAGAAACCTCACTGCTTTCATCGTCTAAATCTCCAAAATACATACATTTCGTAGGACATACAGAAACACAAGCCGGTAGTTCACCTTTCTTTACTCGATGATAGCAGAAGGTACATTTATCCACATAGCCTTCAGGATGTGTATATCGAGCATCATATGGGCAAGATTCAATACAAGCGCCACAGCCAATACACTCATTAGCCGTAACCAAAACAATTCCGCCTTCTACAATGTGACTGGCACCTGTGGGACAACAACGGACACAAGGCGCATTGCTGCAATGATTGCATCGTTCTGATCTAAGTTCAATCTCTACTAATGGGTATTTGCCAGCGACTGCTTCGACTACCCAATCTCGGCAATAACCAATAGGTACATCATTTTCTGTTTGGCAGGCAACGACGCAGTCGCTGCACCCCACACATTTAAGTGTATCGATAACCATTGCATATCTCATATTACTTTTTTATTTTTTGTGTCTGTTTTGTGCGGATTTTCCGAAAGGAGCATCACAAAATTGCCTCGCATTCCTGTACCGCCCATGATAGGATCTGTCATAATGTTGGTAATCATTTCTGTATCAGCAGCTCCTTTTCCATACGTTTTGGACATGCTTTTATTGGTTTGCCCAAAACCATGTACCATATACACTGAATCCCATCGAATTCTTTCAGTGAGTCTAACTTTAATAGGGAAAGTAGATAATATGCCGTCCTGATTTTTTAGCCAAACATATTGGGTATCTTTAATATCCAAAATTTTACCCGCTTTTGGATTTAGCCATAGTACATTCTCATCCATCAGATCATGCAGGTTTGGATTATTGACAGTCCGACTAAATGTATGCATGGGAGCCCGACCATAATTTAAGCGAAAAAAGCCTTGGGGTGGTTGCGGATGAGGCGTGTATTTAGGCATAGGATCAAATCCTTTTGCTTCTAGCTCTGTAGAATAAAACTCAATTTTACCGGTGTTTGTATTGAATTCAAAGATTTCTCCTTCTGCCAAATATAAATTTCCTTCCTTACGGTCAAAATTCTTAACTCCTATCTTTTTCATTTCGTCCAAAGAGGAACCAATTTGCTTTAATTGCCAATCTAAGACTTCTTCAAAATCTTTGTAATTAAAATAGTCATGAAGTCCTAGTCTTTCACCTAATTGCTTGGCCATCCACCAAGCCGGTTGTGTTTCATATTTAGGTTTGACAGCGGGCATTCTCAACGCGATTGAAGGGTGTCGATGGGAAGCAGAACGAATACCATCATATCTTTCAAGATAGGTGCATTCTGGTAAGACCACGTCCGCATATCCCGCAATATCAGAAGGCATTGTATCAACTACGACCATAAATTCAATTGCGTTCATGGCATCCTCAATTAAGCGCTTATTGGGAATCGATTTTATTAAGTTTGTACCAGCGACCATCCAAGCTTTTACTAGGTGCCCTTCTTGAGCTTCACCAGGGATGGACGAACGGATAATTTCATTCGTAATGCCCATCTCCGCTAGAGGGTATTTTTCCGCAAGGGTCTCCCAGCTCCAGTTAGGTTTTGGATATTTAGGATGTGGGTATTTGGGGATAGATAATCCTTCTGGAAAGAAAAAACCACCTCTCCTTCCCCAGGATCCTAATAATCCGTTTAAAATGGCGACTGCACGCCCTCGTTGTGTATCATCACCATACCATACGACATGACGACCAGGATGCACGATAACGGCAGGCGATGCATGCCCCATTTCACGTGCGGTCTTGCGGATGATGTCAGGTTTTATAGTCGTAATGCCATACGCCCATTCGGGAGTCATGTTTTGGACGTGTACTTTCAAGTCATCGAAACCATGACCATATTGTTCTACATATTTTTTGTCGTACAATTCTTCCTCAATAATAACGTGGATCCATGCTAATAATAAGGCCAAATCCGTAGCGGGTTTAATGGGTAACCAAAAATTGGCTTTGCTTGCAGCTGTTGAAAGCCTTGGGTCAACTACAATAATAGTCGCTTTGTTATCAATGGCATCAGACATTTCTTGGACTTGCCCGTTGTGCATATTTTCGCCGATATGGGATCCAATTAATACCAAGCATTTGGTATCCCTTATGTCGGTCGGCTCTGGCGAACCAACCCACTCCCCAAAAGTAGTTGAAAAGGCTGTTTCGCGGGGTCCTCTGCATTGTGCATAAGCTGGCTCCCCAATAGTGTCAGAACCATATGCTTTAAATAAATGCTCCATGTGCTTACCTGGCGATCCATGTTTTAGTAAGGCAAAACTTTCAGATCCATATTTTTCTTTAATATGCTTCATCTTTGAGGCAATCAAATCTAGTGCTTCCTCCCATGTAGCTTCCCTAAAGGTTTGTTCTTCTCCTTTTTTTACTCGAATAAGGGGTACGCGTAGTCGGTCAGTATCGTGATACATACCGACACCGCCTGTTCCACGTGGACAAAATCGACCATTAGAATGTGTATCTATTTCATTACCAATTATTTTGGTGATTTTACCAGATTCATCTACGTGGGTCCAGCCGGCACACTTCCAAAAACATACTTCACAGTATGTAGGGAAACGAGAAAACTTTTTGAGCGCATAAGGGTCTTTATTTGCTTTCGCTAAAAGGCTTAAAGAACCAGCCCCAAAAGATAGGGCAGCTGCACTTAAAGCACTTATCTTAATGAATTTCCTTCTGGTTAACATATCTTTTTCTTAACTTTTGATGCTCAAAGCTACCTTTTTTTTGGTAGGTTTGTTATGACATAAGTCAGAATGTTTAATGAGTATGATTAGTATTTATGGGAGGTAGGAGGACAATGTTTTTCTTTTGCTTGACATATTTTTTTTGGAACGGAATAATATCGTAACTTTGCACTATATATGATACAAGCTGTGGCGAATTGACTTCGTCATTGAAAAGATAATGAATGAAAGAGCATACCGTTAAAAATGAGGTGACGATCAATGGAGTAGGGTTACATTCGGGTAAACAAGCACAGTTGACCATTAAACCAGCGCCAGAGGGTACTGGTTTTGTCTTTAAAAGAGTTGATTTAGAAGGCGAACCAGCCATCCCAGCGAAAATTCGCTACGTAGTAGAAACCAATAGAAGTACTACTTTAGGTAAAGGGAAAGCAACAATTATGACCGTAGAGCACTTACTTGCTGCACTTGTCGGTCAAGAAATTGATAATGCTTTTTTGGAAGTCTCTGGACCAGAAGTACCTATTTTAGATGGAAGTGCTGGGCCTTTTGTACGGGCACTCCAAAAGGCAGATAGGATAGAACAGGAGGCAACACGCAAATGCTTCATCGTCAAGGAACAAATTGATTTTGTGGATGATTCGTCAGGAGCGGAGTTTATGGCCGTACCCTCAGAGAAGTTTGAAGTAACTTCGATGATAGATTTTAATTCAGAGGTTTTGGGTCAGCAATTTGCTCAATTGGATAATATCCAAGATTTTAATTCAGAAATTGCAGATTGTAGAACTTTTGTTTTTCTTAGAGAAGTGGCACAGTTAGTAGATCAAAACCTAATAAAAGGGGGGGACTTAGATAATGCAATTGTAATCGTTGATAAGGTCATTTCTGAAAAGGAGATACAAGACCTTGCGGAAAAATTGGGCAGACCCGCGCTGAAAGTGACGGATAGTGGCATTTTAAATAATGTCAAATTGAAGTACAAAAATGAACCTGCCCGTCATAAACTATTAGATGTGATAGGAGATTTGGCTCTTTTGGGCGTTCCCATAAGGGGCAAAATAGTCGCCAAGAAACCAGGCCATCAAGTGAATACTGAATTCGTAAAAGTCCTTCAGAAACATCTGCAAGAACAAGAAAAATTGGGAGATAAGCCAGACTATCACCCAGATATGGTACCCGTTTTAGATACAGTAGCTATCCTCAAAATGCTCCCACATCGCCATCCTTTTTTGCTCGTTGATAAAGTGACCGAGTTAGCAGATGATAGAGTAGTCGGTATTAAAAATATTACTTTTGACCAATATTTCTTTAAAGGACATTTTCCGGGCAATCCAATCATGCCTGGTGTCTTACAGATAGAAGCAATGGCCCAAACAGGAGGCATTTTAGCCCTTTCGCAACAAGAAAACCCAGAAGAATGGGATACTTTCTTCTTGAAAATAGATAATGCAAAATTCAAAAATTTCGTGGTGCCAGGAGATACTTTAATTATCAAAATGGAGTTATTAACACCTATAAGAAGGGGAATTTGCCAAATGAGAGGAGTAATCTACGTAGGAAATAAAATAGCAACGGAGGCAGACCTAACTGCAATTATAAAGAAACGGAATGCCTAAAATACATCCATCCAGCGTTGTTCATGTTAATGCCCAGATAGGGAAGGGGACAGTCATTGAACCTTTCGTACACATTGGGGCTGATGTTGTCATTGGAGAGAATAACTGGATTGGGGCTAATGTGTCCATCATGGATGGTTCTCGGATCGGAAATGACTGTAAATTTTTTCCAGGCGCGGTGATAGGGGCTATTCCGCAAGATTTAAAATTTGGAGGAGAAAAATCCCTTGCAATCATCGGTAATCATGTGACTATTAGAGAATGTGTAACCGTGAATAGAGGAACAAAAGATCTCATGAAAACGGAAGTCAAAGACCATTGTTTATTGATGGCTTACGTGCATATCGCACACGACTGTATCATTAATGAGCATTGTATTTTGGCTAATAATGTCACCTTGGCAGGGCATATCGAAATTGGGGAATATGCCGTTTTGGGAGGCATGTCTGCGATTCATCAGTTTGTCAATATCGGAGAACATGTCATGATAGGTGGCGCCTCAAAAGTGCGTAAAGATGTTCCACCTTTTGTTAAAGCCGGGCGCGATCCGCTGGCTTATGTCGGGGTCAATAGCATCGGGCTAAAACGCCGTGGTTTTTCAGATGAGCAGGTAGAAATACTAAAAGACATTTATCGTATCTTGTATGTGCAAGAAACAAATATGCAGAAAGCTCTTAAAAGAATTTATACAGAATTACCAGCTTCCCCAGAGCGAACAAGAGTATTATCATTTATTGAGTCTTCTCAAAGAGGATTGATGAAAGGTTTTAGACATAGCTAATTTTAGCATGATTTTTCCAGTCACTTATTTTCCACCTATCATTTTTTGGAGCCTTTGGCAGCAAGAAGGTGAAATAGTAATTGAGGCAAAGGAGCATTATCAAAAAGGATCGTTTCGAAATAGAATGCACATTGCTTCCCCTAATGGATGGCTAGCCTTAAGTATTCCTTTGCTAAAAGGTAAGAATAGCCAGATGTCCATTCAGGAGGTCTTAATTGATAATACTAAACCGTGGCAAAGAGATCATTGGAGAAGCCTCCAAACCGCCTATGGAAAATCACCCTTTTTTGAACATTATATGGAGGAAATTAAACCGCTCTATGTGGAAAAACAGGAGAAGCTTTTCGACTTTAATTTGAAGACGATTATCTTAGTAAAGTCTTTGCTGTTCGCTGATAATCAAGGATTTACACTTACGGATAAATATGAATATTATAAAGAAAAAGAAGATTTTCGGAATAAGATAAAGGCAAATCAAGAATTTAGTCATAGCTTTGTCAACTACGTGCAGGTTTTTCAAGACCAGACGGGCTTTGTCCCTAATTTAAGTATTTTGGATTTGTTATTTTGTATGGGTCCAGAGTCTGCACGTTTTTTGTGAAAGAAAAAATCGCTTCATGAGCACATTGGTAAATAAGAAGTACAAAAATAAAATCAACAGATTAGAAACTGTCGTTAAGGAATTATTTGCAGTGGTTCAGACGACAGGAAATTCTGCATTGGAAGATACGGCAAAGGATCTATTATCACGAATTCATGATCCTTTTATGTTTGTGGTAGTGGGAGAAGTGAAAGCAGGAAAAAGTAGTTTTATCAATGCACTATTAGATGCTGGTCGAGAGATTTGCAAAGCGGCTCCTTCGCCTATGACAGATGTAATTCAGCAAATTGTCTATGGTGAAAAGTCCGAGGAAATAGTCATCAATGAATTTTTAAAGAAACGAACCGAGCCGATAGAAATCCTAAAAGAGGTTGCCATCGTTGATACTCCTGGTACGAATACCATCGTGAAAAATCACCAAGAGATCACCGAAAAATTTATTCCCGTATCGGATTTAGTCGTGTTCGTTTTTGAAGCAAAGAACCCTTATCGTCAATCAGC
>JAJRQS010000303.1 GCA_024280135.1 Bacteroidota bacterium
AATATCGCTGCTCACGGAATGGCGATAATGTCGGTAAGAGAAGGATTGGAGTTTGACTCTAAAATTGAAAGTGATAGTACCAATTTAAATCATACAGTCTCTGAACTCCTAGATGAATTCGGTGAACATATACACTTATTGACGGATCCAACAAGAGGAGGAGTGGCAACCGTTTTGAAAGAACTCGCTCTAAGTTCTGAAATTGGAATAGAATTAAAACAAAGGGATTTACCAATAGCCCCACAGGTCGAGGGAGCGTGCGAACTGCTTGGATTAGATCCGTTATTTGTTGCGAACGAAGGTTTGTTTTTGAGTTTTGTAGATGCATCGGTAGCAGATGATTATCTTAAAATGTTGACCAAGAATGAAAATGGACTTAATGCTCGAATTATTGGCGAAGTAGTAGCAGAACACCCTCGACAAGTGATAATAGAAACGGCTATTGGAGGAAAACGTGTTGTTAGTATGCTCCCTGGTGAGCAATTACCTAGAATTTGTTAAACTATGAATTTTGATACATTAGGTGATAAAGTTACCGACTCTAGAATTTTTAGAGGACCTGAAAAAAAACCTTTTTTAGCTCCTAGAGGTGTATTTGTTACGGCGGATAAATTATTCGTTTCGGATACTGGGCAGAATAAAGTCTTTGTTTGGAATACGATACCGACTTCAGAATTTCAGGATCCTGATGTGATATTGGGGCAAGAGCAAATCGAGGATTTTGGAAGAAATTCGGGCGGATACGTTACGGCCAGTTCCTTGCAATATCCTTCAGGGATCTGGAGTGATGGTGAAAAATTAATCGTTTCGGATGCTTGGAATCATAGAGTTTTGATATGGTTAAAAATGCCTACGCACAATGCCCAACCTGCAGATATTGTAGTAGGACAACCCAATTTCGATTCTAACAAACCTAATGTTCATGGGATTGGTACGGATCCTGATGCGCGAACTTTAAATTGGCCTTATGGAGTATTCTCAGATGGTAAAAGCTTATGGATTGCGGATACAGGAAATAGAAGAGTACTTTTTTATGAAAAAATCCCAGAGCATAATTATGCCAAAGCTGATAAAGTGATAGGGAAAGATAGTTTTACTTCGAGGGATTATGATAGCAAAGATCCTATCTGGCCGTACTCAGTCAAAGTTAATGAAAAAGGAAATTTGGTCATTGCAGATACTCAGTTTTATAGAGTCCTAGTCTGGAAGGATAAGAATAACGCTTTTAGTCTGCCAGCTGATATTATTATTGGGCAAGATGATTTCGAAGCTTGTGGTCAAAACCAATTTAGACTAGCACCAGAAAGTAATACTTTGAATTGGACTTATGATGCTTGTTTTTATAAGAATGGTATGCTAATTAATGATACTGGGAACAGTCGTATTTTGTTTTTCAGAGATATACCTCAGAAAAATAATGCGGTTGCTGATGCATTAATCGGAAGACCAAATTTTAATACGAGTAGTGAGTATAAAGAAAATATGCACGGTACGAGGGCTGCTATCTACTGGCCTTTTTCTATTGTCACGAACAAAAATACGCTTTACATCGCAGATACTGGTAATCACCGAATTGTGATTTCAAAACTATGTATATAGGATTTTTCAGAAGGCCCGTTGAGCATTTAAGCAAAGAACCAATAGATGCCTATGAGAATGGCTACAATTCCTGTAGTATATCTAATGCCGATAGAAAAAGATTTGCTTTCAGTAGAGTTGTTTAGTGCTTTAGAAATGCGACCTAGAATTACTGCATAAGATACCATCGCTGCAATACTTCCAATTCCAAAACCAATAATATATAATATGGATGCCCAGTTAGAGGAAAAACCGAGTACAGGAAGAAGCAAAATAAAATGAGCAACTCCAGCTAAGCCATGAATAAAACCAATGCCTAGGGCCGTAGAATATGTTGTATTTGCTACTTTTTTATGTTGGTGTTTGTTTTCTTCCTTTTGGTGTATGTGTACTATTGTTTCATCTTTGTTTTCGTGTGTATGCGGGTATTTGTGTTTTTGTTCTTTGTTTATTTTGATAATGGTCCAAATTCCAAGCCCAATTAATACAATGCCCACAATTTTTTCACTTTGTGTAGAAATGTAATCCAATGGAATAAAATCTTTCAGAAAGAAAACCAGAATACCGATACTTAACATCCCTAATATATGCCCAACGCCCCAAAGTAAGCCTATCCTCCATGCCTTTTTCTTAGACTCAAAGACCAATGGAGAAACAGCCGCTAGATGGTCAGGGCCCGTAATGACATGAAGCATAGAGGTTAAAATACCAGAGAAAAGAGAAAATTGAAACATGTTTACGTTAATTATGCTGTAAAATGAGGATTTTAATTGTGACTGTGTCTATTTTTATTAAGTTTTTTTATAACAAATAATTTTTACGGATATAGAACTACTTATCTCGAAGATTAGGCATTCTTTGCTGAAGACTTAATGATAGTTTTTTTAGTCCATCTTTTTTTGTATTTTTGATTTCACTTTTGAACAAAAAAAATTCTCAAATCAATTTTAGTGAAAACCTTTCATATTCATATTAACGGAATTGTCCAAGGAGTAGGCTTTAGACCCTTTGTATTCAAATTAGCACTAGAGTCTAATTTGGCAGGATGGGTCAATAATACCTCCGATGGCGTGCATATTCAGGTTAATGCAAATGGTAAAGTTGCACAAATATTTTTTGAAAGAGTCCTTGCGGAAAAACCAAAGTTTTCTGTAATTACCAAGGCTAGCATCAAAGAAGTACCCTTTAAGTTATATGACCAATTTGATATAGTGCATAGCCAAGAAGGAGAATCTACGAACCTTTTGGTAACACCTGACTATGGAATGTGCATCGATTGTAAAAAAGAGTTGTTTGAAGCGAAGAATCATCGTTATCTCTATCCGTTTATTACCTGCACAAATTGTGGACCCAGATAC
>JAJRQS010000304.1 GCA_024280135.1 Bacteroidota bacterium
TCTGAATTTGTAGGTGAGGGAATATTACTAGCACGAGGGGAAGAACATACTCGACAAAGAACAATAATGTCTCCAAGTTTTTCTCCAGCTAAAATTGGGGAATTAGTTGATTTTATGGGAGATGAAATTGATGTGTACTTAGAAGATTTAGATAAACGACTGGCCCAATCCGATGAGATAGAAATCCTTACGGAAATGAGGCAGATGACTTTCCGCGTCATGTTAAAAGCTATTTATAGCGATGACATGGACGACAAAAACATTAAAGAGCTCTCCGATCGATTCAGTGAACTACAAGTGCTTTTTGTAAAGTTGGTTCGATTTCCGATGCTCATCCGATTATATAATTTGAATGGTGTTAGCAAAAAATTTAAAAAACTAGCTGATAAAAACATCAACTTGTTATTGGAAATAATAGCTAAACGGAGAAATCTTCCCCCGAAGCATGATTTACTAGGAGGGTTAATGTCTGCAAAGTACGAAGATGGAACTGGCATGACAGATAGCAAACTTCAGCAAGAGAGTTTAGTCTTAATAGTAGCTGGACATGAAACCGCTTCGGACATTCTTTCATGGATTTTTTATTTGATTGAACAACATCCAGGCACTAAAGAAAAAATATTAGCAGAAGAAAAAGAATGCCTTAAAGGGCGAGAAAAATTAACCTTTATGGAACTAGCTAGGATGGAATACCTAACCCAAGTACTCAATGAATGCCTTCGGTTATATCCACCTTCATGGATTACAGATCGCATAGCCAAAGAAGATGACGAGGTAGCAGGATTTTTTATTCCGAAAGGTGCTAGGGTTTCTCCTTATATTTATGGGATTCATCGAAATCCAGAGCTTTGGAAGGATCCAAGTAAGTTTGATCCTTCTAGATTTTCTAAAGAAAATAGAAAAGACTTAAAAGCCTTTTCTCATATTCCTTTTGGCGCAGGGCCTAGAATGTGTATCGGTCGTCATTTTGCCACAACCGAAATGAAACTTATCGTGCTTAAAATGCTTAATCGCTATGATTTTAAATTAACGCCCAATCAAAAAATAGAAATGCTCCCACTAGTCACTTTAAGACCAAGATATGGGATCAAATTCAATTTGATAAAAAGGTAAAAATAATTTTTAGCGTGCAAATTCCATGGTCTGAAAATCCAAATCCTGCTGAATCAAGGTCTTAATAATTGCTAAAAATCTATCGTGTGAATCTTCATGATCATGAATTAGTATGATTTCTGGATGTTCACCTGCAGAAAGCCAATACTCTTTCGGTCGTTTGGACACTAAAGGATTATTGGCTTTCTCGCTACTTAGTCTTTCCAATATAAACGAGTCAGACCTCGTATTGTCATAATCTAAAGTGTCAAAAGTCCAGTGCCAATCAATATCTTGGTCCAAAAAAGCTTTCTTATAAAAATGGTAACAAGGATCTAGTTTTGGTGGTTTTTGAAAGCCAGATTCTTGTAGAAAATTTTGGAATTCTTTTTTCTTAGCTTTATCTTGCTTGCGCCAAAAACTAGGATAACGACCTCTCAAGCCATCTCCTTTATCTCCATATGGAAAGCGAAAATACTTTGTTCTGCGTTCAATTCCAGATTCAGCATAAAGGTCATTTATAATCTTTTCTGTTTTTAAAACTTCATTTTTCATTTCAGCATTAGATAAATCCGAAAAATGAGGGTGGCTATAGGAGTGGTTTCCGATTACAAATCCGTTTTTAAGCGCATCCAGCATGGCACCTGGAAAGGCTTCCATATGCTCCCCAATACTAAAAAAAATAGCCGGAATATTGTATTCCAAAAGAATATCAATCTTTTCTCCCATCATTGGAGAAGGACTATCATCTATCGTCAAAAAGACTTTTTTCATACTACAAATAAAAGGGATATTTTAGTCTTATGTCTATTCTCTTCTAAACTATCGAATTTTAATATAACCTTTTTTCAATTTTTGAGCAATCAATTTATCGCCAGCTTTAAATGCTTCCTCTGCCGAATCAAAGTCCTTCGTTTTTTTTGTTCCCTCAGTGCCTATCTTTCCATAGTGTACTACATAGCTTCCATTATAATGACTAAGCTCCCAAAACTTATTTGATTTATCATCTTTATACTCCAAGTATGCATAATGCTTTCTGTCCTCTATAAACTCCAATGCACTTTTTAAAGCATCATTCACTTCTTCTGATAGAGACTCTCCGTCCAAATCCTTCATTGGAAAATCCTTTTTTACTTTTGGACTGTTATACCGTTGCCGAATCCAATCTTCTCCCAATGGACTATCAAAATAATAGAGTACCCTTATCGCATCTTGAAATTCACCTTCAATCTGATATTTCTTGATATAGTCCCAAGTCACTTCTAATGTCCTTACTACTTGTTCTTTAGAAAACTGATGCGCTGGATTTAATTTCGTATCATACTGTTCACTATACAGACAAGTAAATATACTTGATATAAGATTAGGAATCTTATGTGCTTTTTTATCTAACACTAAGCTATGTACTAAGTCAAACACCTTAGGAAGGTGCAAAGAATCTAGTAAAAATGTAACAGCACCTTCTCTTGCTTTTTTTGCTGTACTTTCATAAGAAAATTTATTTGGCTTTAACCATAACCAAGACATAATTATCTCAATATTCGGATCTTGCTCTCCTTTAATCAAATGTGGAAATTCATCCTTAAACAAGGGAGGAATATCATATGGAGAGAAAGCTAAACGTATAAACAATGCCGTAATCGATTTTTTCTTTCCTTCATAATTGGATAAAAACAAATACCTAAAAGTACGTTTTGCTAATTCGTAATCCTTAATATTCTCAGCTACTTCAAACAATATTTTTGGCTCTAAGCCATCAAAAATGCTTTTCACCTTTTGATGATACACTGCCTTATCTTTGTCTGGTGTCTCAAACCTATCATATCCGGCATAGGCCTTTTTTAATTGAAGAAGCGTATCTCTTACACTACTTAATTGTTCAGTCTTAACACCAAGAATAGACATAATCCCTTCATACTCTTTACTCGTAGTATCATCCTTAAAATAAAAATCAACAACCTCTTTCAAAAGGTATTTATTCTTAAAATGCTCTTTGATATCAAAAATCATTACTTGTGCGAAAGAACGTTCTACATTGCCTTTCCATGTTTCTTGGTCTGCTAATAATTCTTTCAAAAACAAATCCGCATACTTACCTCTATCTTTTGTATTCGGATTTTCCGCAAGGATATACGACAATAAGGGAATGTTATTTAATTCAGATTTTTCGCTTTTTATCAATTTATCAAAAGCATCCCACTGGTTATACTTCTTTAGATTTTTACCCAACCAGCGCATTCTACGAATTAAAAAGGTTTCTACCTTTGGATAAATCTTAATCGACAACCACCATAAATCAACAGCATTAGCGCCACCTCTAAAATGATATGAGTGAGCGACCCAAACCAAATAGGATCTACGCTTCAAAAACAACTCTACAAATTCTTCTTTTTTCGAATAGGAATCAGAAAGCTTAACATCATAAAATGCATCCGTTTTAGCAAAGAAACCTAGTGGTTCTCGAATTAAATCCAATTTCTCCGTTAAGTTATTATCTATAATAATCTTCTTAACTTCTTCATATCGCTTGTCTAACGTAAACCCAAAATGGATTAACCAATATAAGGCCAAGTGAGGATCCTCAACAAAAACAGTTCGTTCATCTTCATAAGACTTGGTCATTGCTGCTTCATCCTCCCAGTTCCCAAAAGGGCTGACGGATTTAATATGCGTCCAATTAATAAATAACATTGCTACCCATTGATATCGAGTCATCAACGTTTCGGCATCTACTTTTAATTTTAATTTTTTCAGTTTATAATTTACCCCATGTTTTCCAGGCTTCTTTATTCTTACTTTAACAATAGAAGCATCATCATGGCTATAACCATAAGTGCCGCTTTGTCCTCTTACATCATGCACAATCCAATCTCCGCCCCCTGGGTATATATGATTACCTTTAACCTCATCATCTTCTGAAATGCTCAAAGTCTCACAACCTGCAAAATGACCATAATATTGTCCCCAATCTTTCATTGATCGTTCGAACGCAACCTTGAATACCTCATCTGTATCAACCTCTACAGTTTCTAAATTTTCTGCCAAAAACACTTTTTCTTTTGAAAGGTACTCAAATATTTTTTCATAGTCGAATACATATCCAGATGCATATGGTCCATCATCTTTCTTATAAATAGATTGATCGGTCACTCCATCGCTCAACATCGGAACTTCTATGTCGTAATCAAACATTGGATTAATATCAAAAGCATGTTCTTTATTATGTACTAATATATGGGTTCGGCTATTATCACCACATCTAAAATCAAGATTCTTTCTTCTAGCTGAAACGGTAATATTCTCAACGATTATATTACCGGTCACAATGAATAGTTCAAATCCTCCTTTGACAATCAGGTTTTTACTTTTAAGTCCCCTTTGACATACACAAATAATTTATCCGTAAAAGTACTTCCTTTGACATAAAGCGTACCATCAATTACCCAATCCCCATCAATAAAAATAGATTTTGCGGGAACGATATCTGATTGCCCATTTTCATTAAAATCAAGATACTCTCCTATGGTATAATCTCCCTTAATATGCCCTCCTTTCTTGCTTACGCCAAAAGTTAACTTACTCAATTCATTTACAGTAGAAGTATGCATTTTTTTCGAATTTCGATAAGCATAAGCCTCTACAATTTCTTCCTTTATCGGGAATTCCAAATCACTTTTTTTAATAAAACTAGCAAAATTCGTTAGCTTTAATAGTACACTGTCTAATATTTCTTGTGCTTCCGTTTGGTTCTGTTCTAACCAGACATCACGCTCTTGCTCATTCCTAAAAAACTGAAAATCATATTGCTTTCCATCTACATGAAACACATTTGCATAATGTTCAAACACTTCGGTTAGCAAGTTTCCGCCCTGCACAAAAATCTGCGTTCTTTTTTCTTTTTTTAATTCTGCTACACTTTTTTGCGTAAGCAATTCTATTATTTCTACTGCATCAACCGGTTTTAGTTTATGCTTTTTGAACACCTTCTTTCTTTTCTTAAAAAAATCTTCTCGGTCTGATGAGTACTTCAACTCCTCAGCCTGAAGTAATCTAGCATTAGTATTAAAATCCTTTAGCTTAAATACTTTACTATAAGCATACGATACATACTCACTATTCACAGGCATAATAAAAGCTACATCCCAGTCCAATGGATCTGACTCCGTTTTATTAACATAAAAATATAAACAATTGATTTTCAATAAACTATACTCAAATTCTTCAATTGTATAATGCTTTTCAGCTACTCTCAAAGGAAGTGAACTCCATTTAATTTTGACACTCTTTGGAGGCTCAAAACGTACTTTAGGCGTTATATCAAGCGGATATCGTTTCAAAAACTCGTCCACATCAATCGGCTCCTTAAAGAATTCTGGATTTGATAAATTCTTTTCTATTTGTGTTACAGAATCAGTCCATTCTTGTTTACTCTTAAAAACGGAATAGGCCTCATTCATTAGCTTTATCTTATTACTCTTTATGTAGTACGTAATCAATTTTAATACTAAGTCCTCTTCTCGATAAACTACTTGCAAATAATCCTCATCATATATAGATCTGGTTTCAGCTCTCACCAATCTACTTTTTTTATTCTCATAAGTAGTCTCAGTTGGAATATGCTTACCATGGACCATCTCTAACAAATCAATTTCTGTAATAGGTGAAAAACCCAATGTAAACAAAATGGTCAAATGAAAAGTGATCCCTTGCATTATTTCGGCATCTCCATATACTGTACGAGAGCCTACTAACCCACTAACATAATTCTCGGCAGTCGTTAATTTCTCATCTTCATAATAGTGCCGAATACGAAACCCATCTCCGTCTATGGCAAGTCTAAAAGGTAGCAACTTCCTATCAGTAGGTTTTAGTCTTTTCTTTTCATGTAAAAACAAATACAGCTCATCCAATACAATGTCCTCCTTAAAAGCTTCAACGGCTTTCGAAACTTCATCTGAAGTTTCGACTTCAATGAAACCCTTCTTTATATATTTCTGAACATACTTATCCAGTTTTCCACAAGGCTCGTACTCAAAACTATTCTTACCTTTCTTCATGTCAAAGAAGACAGCCATGAAGTAATCTACTTCAATATTAACAAAAACATATTGACCTTTATCTAAATACTCAAGGCACTTTATCATAATAAAATCATTTTATTTTAGTCTCTATCCTGCAGGCCCAAACATGTAAAAGGTAGGTTTACCTTCGACGATTACTTTCTTTACCCAGCAGTTGGAAGTCTGAATCGTTTCATTTTGCTTGTTGCTCACTTCAAAAGTAACGTTATAGGTACTGTCATCATTCAGCTCTATTTTCTTCACGACAACTTCTGAAATATCTTCAAACACCATGCATTTATATTTCCCCTGATAATCACCACAAAAGAACTCATTGGCAAATTCCACCTTGTTGTTTCCATGAATCTCAATTAATTGCATTTCATAAAACTCTATGTCTAAAAGTTTCACCATTTTCTTATAGTTATGCTTTTTGGCAGCATTGGCTATCTTCTGAGTAAATGATTCAATAGTTTCTCTCTTACTCGCTTTTTTGGAAGCAGAACAACTAACTAATCCAACTAAGACGAAAAGAACAATAATAAACCTCATATTTTTATTTTTAAGGATTAAGAGCCTAAGCCCAAAAGTATTTCTACTTGCGTACCCATCCAACCAAAAAGACCTTGTATTCAGCAAAACTATGTCTAGAACTCCAAAAACAACAGATTTCTTAACAAGTGTTGCCTATTGATTGATAATTGCGCAAGCCGTAAGATATACGATAAATCCAATTAAGAGGTTTGATTAATTAAGGCTTAATTCAAAGCCCATCACAACAAAAAAATGTACATCCATCACAAATAATTTCCTATATTTGCACTCGTAAAAAATCAAAGTACATGTTTGAGAGTCTGAATTCGAGATTAGATAAGGCATTTAAGGTATTTAGTGGTAACAATAAGATCACTGAAATCAATATTGCCCAATCCATAAAAGAAGTCCGTAGGGCTTTAGTCTCTGCTGATGTTAACTACAAAATAGCCAAAGAATTTACGGCAAAAGTCAAAGAAAAAGCGCTAGGAACAGAAAATGTTTTGACAGCGGTAAAGCCTGGCGAATTGATGGTCAAAATCGTCCAAGACGAATTGACTGAACTAATGGGCGGGCAGGCAGTGGGTATCAATATCAAGGCTGAACCTGGAATTGTGCTGATCGCAGGTTTGCAAGGTTCAGGTAAGACGACCTTTTCAGGAAAATTAGCGAATTACCTGCAAAAGAAAAAGAACAAAAAGCCCTTACTGGTTGCCTGCGACGTCTATCGTCCAGCTGCTGTTGACCAATTGACGACTATTTCGGAGCAGATTAATGTTCCCATTTACAAGGAAATTGGGAATGAAAACCCAGCCCAAATTGCTCTAAATGCCATCACTTATGCAAGGGCTAATAATTTTGATGTAGTCATTGTGGATACAGCTGGTCGTCTAGCGATAGATGAGATGATGATGGATGAAATTGAAGGCATTAAAAATACCATCAATCCAACTGAAACGCTATTTGTCGTGGATAGTATGACCGGGCAAGATGCAGTCAACACCGCCAAAGCCTTCAATGAGCGTATCAATTATGATGGCGTGGTGCTGACAAAGTTAGATGGTGATACTAGAGGGGGTGCCGCCCTTTCGGTCAAATATACAGTCGGGAAGCCCATCAAGTTCATCAGTACGGGTGAAACAATGGACACCATTGATGTCTTCCATCCAGACAGAATGTCCCAACGAATTCTAGGAATGGGTGATATCATCTCATTTGTAGAGCGAGCTCAAGAGCAATTTGATGAAGAGGAAGC
The DNA here is from genome assembly GCA_024280135.1 of Bacteroidota bacterium. Taxonomy (GTDB): domain Bacteria; phylum Bacteroidota; class Bacteroidia; order Chitinophagales; family Saprospiraceae; genus HyVt-613. The sequence continues at coordinate 7,942 of JAJRQS010000304.1, forward strand.
CAAGCGTCTTGAAAAGAAAATCAAGAAAAACAAACTTGATTTCAATGATTTTTTGAAGCAGATAAAGCAAATCAAAAAGATGGGAGATATGCGCTCCTTGATGAATATGATTCCCGGCGTGGGTAAAGCGATGAAAGATGTCGAGATTGATGATCGAGCTTTGGAGAAAGTAGAGGCCATCATTTTTTCTATGACTCCTTATGAGCGTTCTCATCCGGAAGCCATGAATTTAAGTAGAAAAAAACGGATTGCTAGAGGTTGCGGCCGTTCTTTGGATGACATTCATGCTTTTGTTAAGCAATTTGAGCAAATGCGTAAGATGATGCACATGATGTCCAAAGGAAAAATGCCTAAAGGTTTTGGTGGCATCGACGGAATGGGCTAAATGTAAGCCATGGCATTTGATTTTCATAAAGACAAACTTGGCTACTTCAATCAGCAAACAACCAATGCAGAAAGTGCTGTCCTGCCTTTTATAGAACCACATCTGCCTTTACAAGCCGGCACGACCGTTTTAGAAATAGGCTGTGGAGAAGGAGGCGTATTGAAAGCTTTTCACCGAAAGGGTTGTACGACTGTCGGTGTAGAATTAGTCCAATATCGGGTTGATTTTGCGAAAGAATTTCTTCGAGAAGAAATCGAAACGGGTCGAATGGAGATTATTTGTGCCAATATTTTCGATGCCCAATTTGCTGATAAATTTAAGAATAGTTTTGATTTAATCGTCTTAAAAGATGTCATCGAGCACATTTTCGGACAAGCCCAATTAATCGAAAAATTACAGCATTTTTTAGCACCCGGTGGCCAAATTTTCTTTGGATTTCCTCCTTGGCAAATGCCTTTTGGTGGACATCAACAAATCTGTCAATCCAAATTTCTATCCCTTCTACCCTATTACCATCTTCTCCCAAAGCCCTTATACAAAGGCATTCTCAAAGCTTTTAAGCAACACCCTGCAACCATCAAGGAATTGCTCGAAATAAAAGAAACAGGAATTTCATTGGAACGATTTGAACGCATTGTTAAAGAAACAGGTTACCAAGTTATCGCTAAGCAACTTTACTTTATTAACCCGATTTATAAATATAAATTTGGACTAAAACCCCGTAAGCAGATTCCCATCTTGGGCAGTATCCCCTACTTGCGCAATTTTATTAATACGGCTGGTTTTTATTTGATAGGCACTCCTGCGTCCCGTTAATATCGACAGTTAGCAATTAAGTAAAAACTCCATCACATCAATACCATCAGCATAATCCATTAAGGATGGAGATTGTGTTTGACCAAAATCGACTTTGGGTAAGGTGCTAGGCAAGTCTTTAGCAACGACACATTGAATTTGTTCGGTCATTTGTCCCAATTCCAAACATAGCTCACCCATGTCTTCATAAAATTCATAGTGCAGTGTACTGATGCGTGAAGAAAGAGATTTTGCTTCATGCAATATAATGCAACCATTATTCATATAAAACTCCTTGTTCATGATGTACAAGGTAAAAGCATAGTCTAGATTATTTTTGTATTTGTCATTCAATACAATCTGATTATATTCATGCAAATCTTCCAGTAAGGGTTGAAAATCATATCCTTTGGGCACATAAATTTTGGAGACATTTCGACAGCCTAAGCCAAAATAACTAAAAATGTCTTGGCCCAAAGCTCGGCGTTCCTCTTGTGTTTCAAAACCCGTTAAAATGGCAACAGAATTCCGATTATGTCGAATTATGTTTGGATACTTTTCAAAATAAGTTTTGAAATATCGAGCGGTGTTATCACTACCCGTAGCAATGACCACTTCAAAGTCTTTGAGTCGTTCGACTACCTGAATAAACGATTTAGTACGCGGATCTATTTGCGCAAGCGAATCAATTACGAATTGCATCAAGGCCGTATCTTTGGAAGATAATTTTAATAGTGCAATGTGCCCTGACATAAATACTGCCAGCAAATCATGTAAACCGACCAAAGGAATATTTCCAGCTAATATTAAGCCCACTTTCTTAGGTTTAATATTATTAATACTATACTGTCCAATCCATGCTCTCAACTTGTCCTCTATTAAAAATTCTTTTCTGATAGCTTCAATGGCTATGTGGGAATTTTCGGGTATAAACCAGCGGTTTTGCGCATAAGCCTTTTGGACTACTGCTTCTAATAAATCATTTTTTTGCGCAAGCAAATCACCCAATTTAATGAGGGCTTGTACTCTTTCTTCTATAGTCATGCTCGTCGCTTATTCTTTTTCTAAAACATCTTTTCTATGGCTCAAATAGTGGTGCCATTTATCCAAGACTTCTTGAATATCTGCTGGAAGGTCAGACTCAAAAAGCATACGTTCTCCTGTCGATGGATGCACAAAACCAAGTGTCTTAGCATGAAGGGCTTGTCTTGGTAATATCTTAAAGCAATTCTGTACAAATTGTTTATACCGGGTAAAAACAGTGCCTTTCAAAATTTTATCGCCGCCATATTTTCCATCGCTAAAAAGCGGATGTCCGAGGCTTTTCATATGCACTCTAATTTGGTGCGTTCGCCCCGTTTCAAGTTGACATTCTACTAAGGTTACATAATAAAACCTAGAAATGACCTTATAATGTGTCACTGCCCATTTTCCTTGTGTTTCATCTTCTACAACTATCTGTTCCGTTCTATTCTTTGGATTTCTTCCGATAAAATTTTCTATTGTTCCAGCATCAGCCTCTACGTCCCCCCAAACTAATGCATAATATTTTCTGTCTAAACTGTGGTCTGCAAATTGCTTAGACAAATGAGTCATTGCATTTTCTGTTTTGGCAATAACTAAAAGTCCAGACGTGTTTTTATCAATACGATGCACCAGCCCAGGGCGATCGCCCATATTGCCCGCTTTGATGGGTAATGCTTTGTTTTTAAAATAACCAGCCAAAGCATTCACTAAAGTACCTGAAGGGTTGCCCACACCTGGATGCACGACCATACCTGCCACTTTATTCACAATCAATAAATCATCGTCCTCGTATTCTATCTTTACAGGTAAATCCTCCGCTTGAATAGTATAATCAGGATCTATGGGTTTGTCCAATTGCATCACGATCTCATCATTTGGGCGAACTTTATAGTTAACAGCAATAGCTTTATCGTTAACCAATATGCGCTCACCTTTAATAGCTGCCTGTATTTTACTACGAGAAATTTGTGTGGTCCGATCTATCAAAAACTTATCAATGCGAATAGGCGTTTGTTTGGGATCTACAATAAAAACCCTTTTAGAAATCCACTCTTGTTCATCTATAGTATCCATTGGTCCACTTTTACTTGCTCCTTTCGGAAAAATTGTCCTGTCCATAACAAAGTGCAAAGTTACGATATAAAAGCCTATGTATTTGATTATCTTTGACTTTAAAACAGACCTCGTATGAGTGAAAAGAAATACTTTGACCCAAAAGATCTAAAAAAGTTTGGGGATATTACTGACTTTCAAGAGCCAATGGGCGATAAATTCTTTGAGTGGTACAATGAGGTTTTCAAAGAAGGGGCTTTGACCGTTCGAGAAAAAAACCTGATTGCCTTAGCTGTTGCACATGTCGTACAGTGCCCATATTGTATTGATGCCTATACCACTGCCTCCCTGAAAAGTGGATGTGACGAGGAACAAATGATGGAAGCTGTCCATGTAGGTGCAGCTATTAAGGGTGGAGCAACACTCGCTTTCAGCGTTCAAATGATGAATCACGTAAAAAAAATGAGCTAAAATATGGTGACCCATAATCGAACAACAAAAGGAACGAAGCAACCAACTAAATCGCTCAAAAGCCAAAAATCGAACTTGACAGATCTCAATTTACAATTGAAAATTATCAATGGCAAAGATTCCTTAAAAGTCTTTGAGAAATTTTCGGACAAAATTGCAAAAACAGGTCATTACCCATTGACCGTAAAAGGGATAGAAATCTTTCAAATCAATCTGGGTAAGATGTGCA
>JAJRQS010000305.1 GCA_024280135.1 Bacteroidota bacterium
GATCTATTTTTCTCATCAATCACAAAAAGCAATGGCGCATCGGCAATATGCATATTTTTGGATTTCTCCTGCATATAAAAATTCTCTGCTTTTTGTAATTCTACTTTTACACCTTCTTCACTCAAAAACTTAATCAGTGATTTTTGTTTTGGCAAACCCCGAAATGCTCTTAATAAAGCCAAACCTGCTTCCCCTTCATTTGCACCTACGTTACCTACTTCAAACTCTCTTCTTGCTTCTGCTAAATAGTGCGCAACTATTTTCTTTTGCTCTTGAATCAGTTTTTCTAAATGAGGTTTTAGGGACAGGTAATCTTGTTCTTCTTCCTGGTCGATAGGTCCCGAAATAATCAACGGCGTACGGGCATCATCAATCAATACCGAATCCACCTCATCAAGGATGGTGTAATGATGTTTTCTTTGTACGAGTTCATTGGGCGAGACGACCATGTTATCTCTTAGATAATCAAAACCAAACTCATTGTTTGTACCGAAAGTAATATCTGAATTATATGCCTTCTTTCTTTCTCCCGAATGGGGTCTATAATTATTAATACAATCCACCGTCAATAACAGAAACTCATAAATAGGGCCGACCCATTCGCTATCCCGTTTTGCCAAATAATCATTGACCGTGATGATGTGAACCCCTTGCCCTGCCAATGCATTCAAATAAGCGGGCAGTGTGGCTGAGAGTGTTTTACCTTCACCGGTCATCATTTCAGCAATCTTACCATCATGGAGTACCATACCACCAATCAATTGTACGTCATAATGAATCATATTCCATTTGACGTCTCCGCCTGCTGCTGTCCACTCATTTTTCCAAGTCGCTTGATCTCCGTCTATTAAGACATGGTTCTTTTTGCCAGCTATTTCTCTATCGTGTTCGGTAGCCGTTACGACGATGCGCTCATTTTCAAAAAACCTGCGTGCTGTTTCTTTCACAACTGCAAAAGCTTCAGGCAATAATTCTTTTAAAACAACTTCTAATTGCTTATCCCGCTCTTTCTGTAATTCATCCACCCGATCATATAGATCCTCCTTTTCTACGAAATTCTCTGTATCATTCGCTTGACTAGTCGTCTGAATGATTTCTTTATCTATTTCCGAAAGGAAATCAGCAATACGCTGCCTGAATTCTAGGGTTTTATTCCGCAAATCGTCATTAGACAAATCGTGTAACAAATCAAATTGAGCATTTATCTGATCGACCACTGGTCCATATTTGCCTAGGTCTTTGTTTTGTTTGGAGCCTACAATTTTCTTGACGGCTTTCTTGAAGAAGTTGAGCATATATTGCTTTTATTTAAGTAGTAGTTTTGCTTTCGCCAAAAGGCAAATAAAAAAATGTCAAATTTGCCACGAAGATCACAAAGGTAAGCAAAACAAGATAACACTTGTATCGTTTAGCCAATAATCATATATTGAAAAAAAATAACATTCAAGAATAGTCCATCACGAATTATTCCATACCTGTAAAAGGCTAAAAAACAAGACATATTGTCCTATTGAATAGCTTTTACGGTAAAAAATTGACTTAATGACAGAGAAGCTTTCCATATTGATGATCTTGCTGATTTTTCTGAATTGCACCTCAAAACCAGCTGAACATATTAAAGAAAAAAATATAAATATTAGAGAATACTATTATCCTCTAGACAGAATGGAGGGCGGTATGATGTTTGTATATAAGTATAACAATGTAAATACGGAATTTATTTGGCATTTACAGACGCAAAAACAAAAGGACTCACTCTACCTAAAGGTTCTGATATTGCGTGAAGACAATACGATTGAGCAAAAGATAACCGAACAGATATATCCATCTGGTTCAACGGTCATTGACTATGAAATCATGGAAATTGATTCTAATGGCAATGAAGGAATAGCTTATTTGGATATTCAAAGTGGTCATGCTTTTCCATTCGAGGTTGAAAAAGACGGAGGTGTCTATATTTTTCAGCTAAAATGGTTTTTTCCATCAGATCCTGAGTTAAAATACACACTTGTACGTAATAGAAGATACGTAGGAGACACAACTTTCCTTTTTAAAGGGGTCGAGTTACCTGCTATCATCATGAACGTAAAAGAGTTATTGGAGACGGAGCAAGAAGGACGGCAAGCTTTTGACTATGAGAAAATTGAAATTTATGCCAAAGGATTGGGTCTCGCCTCGTCGAAGATGATATATAATGACACGATTAGATCAGCATTTAGTCTGGTAGATACGATTTCTGGTAAGTTGTTGATATCAGGTGATTAATTATTACCCAAATGAAACTATTAAAACTTGTAGTACTATTTTATTTGTTTTTTAGCGCAAGCCCCGTATTCACACAGGACTTGAAGTCTAAAGGTGTAAACACCGAAATAAAAGTAGAGAAATTATCGCCTGCGGTGAATTCCCAGTTTGATGAAATAATGCCTGTCCTTTCCAACAGTGGCAAGGAGTTATACTTTACAAGAGTCGGTGCTGACCAATATCAACGTTCTCTTATTTTTCAAGGCGAGGATTTGTTTTGGTCGAAGCCTTATAATTGGTACTTGAAAAGCTTACGCAAAACGTATGAGCAAATTTCTGGTAAACAAATTTCTGATCCTGTTCATTCTAAGTACAATCAAGATATTTGGGTTGCTAAAATATTAGAGGATGGTTCTATTGGTAAAGTACACAACTTACCAACACCTGTCAACTCTGCATTACCCAATAGTTTGTGTTCCACGACACCGAACAATAGGGCATACATTGTCATGAATCAATTTTTTCCGAAAGGAGGTATGCAAGCTGGATTTTCTGTGATTCATCAACAAGCTGACGGCCATTGGTCTTTTCCAGAACCCATTGACATTGAAGGGTTTAACGTCATCCGCCAAGATATTAACCTGACTTTGAGTAAAGATGGCACCACGCTTCTTTTGTCCATGGCGAATAGAGATACCAAGGGTTTACAAGACTTATATGTTTCTTTTTTGAAGCCTTCCGGCAAATGGAGTCGTCCTTTAAACCTAGGATCTCAAATCAATTCTTCTTGGAAAGAGACTAGCCCTTATCTAGCAGAAGACAACCGAACGTTATTCTTTTCCTCTAATCGTAGAGACCTTTATGGAGGAGCCAATCTGTACTCCAGTGTGCGATTGGATGATACTTGGCAAAATTGGTCTAAACCAACAATTCTAGTAAAACCTGTAAATTCTGAATTTGACGAAAGTCAACCAGTCTTTGATTTTGAATCGGGTATGTTGTTCTTCTCTTCAAATCGCGAAGGGCAAAGTGACATCTACAAGGTAAAAATAACACATCCGACTGCGGATTTAGAAACAGACATCAACGAATATGTAGCGCTAGAAGGTCATGTATTAGATGAAAATGGCTGGATGGCATTAGGTGCAAAAATCATGTATCGTCCTTATAATTTTGGAAAATATAAAGAGGTGGGCATTGCAGAAGATGGCACTTTCGCTATACGCGTTCCCAAAGGTCGAAAAATTCATTTAAAAGCCGTTTTGACCGACTACAAAGGTAAAGAGAAGCACCTTTACTATCGGACTGACTATAAGTATTTTAAAGCGCAATTCACGACGCTTTATGTGGAGAAAAACCC
>JAJRQS010000306.1 GCA_024280135.1 Bacteroidota bacterium
AAGGTACTATTTCACTTGCTCATGCCTTCCAAAGCCAATGTCGATCTAAATATGCCAGAATTATGGGAAAATAGTCCTCAAAATATAGCATTGTGGATTGCCAATTGACAAGTGGGAGCTAAAACTACTAAAAAGCACGTAAATGGAAGATGAAAACCAAGGTGTTTTTGGTGGTTGATTTTATGGGAAATACTTTCTTTATGAATTCATTAACAGTCCGTCCGTTCGATTTAAAGGTAAGCGTTATCGAAAAAGGGTCACATCCCCTTTGACCATCTCAACGCTACCATCTGTATATTCCACCTCCAAAAAGTATATGTACACGCCTTCTCGAAGGTTTTTACCTCGAAAAGAACCATCCCAACCGATTGAGTTATCGCCAGGTAAAAAATCTGACAAGCCAAAAACCTGTCCGCCCCATCGGTCAAAAATTGAAAACTGTTTTATACTTTTCACCGCTTCATCCGCATAGACTCTAAAAATATCATTGACTCCGTCATTATTGGGCGAAAAGGCAGTAGGCATAAAAACGGATTTATTTCCTTCAAATTGAATAGAGACTTCTCTGAAGGATTCACAACCATCCACACCAATGGTCAGTCCATAAGTGCCCGATCTTGTTACTAAACTTGTACGGGTTGTATCTCCGTTTGACCATATATAAGTACCATTTTTAATATCAGGATTGGGTCGCAAGACATACTTCGTATTTTTATATACAGTCGTATCATTACCCAACGAAAAACTAGGGCTTTCCCGAAAGGCAACATGTACTTCCTTGGTCAAAGGACAACCTTCAGCGGCTAATACACTCACTTCAAAACTTTCGCCGAAAGGCATATCTTCACTATATGTGTATTCGTTACTCGTACTTTCATCTGGCCAGGTAAAAACACAATTTGGGCAATCCTCCGAAGCAAGATCTAAAATCAAGTCATCCCCTTCACATCCCACAAAAGAATAATCAGGCTCATAGTCCCACCCACATTCTAATTTAAAAAACCAAAAATCGTTAAAACCATAGTTACTAGTTGTCTTATATCCGCCCACGTCAGAGCCCGAATCTCCACCTACAAAGAAGCCTCCGTCTTCGGTCTGAAACAAAACGGTCAATGCATCTTTTCCTGTACCGCCGTAAGTCTCTTGCCAGATTTCATTTCCGTCTTTGTCTAAGAAGACCAGCCAATAGTCATAATCTCCTATATTTGGTGCTGTTTTAGTTCCACTAATCGGGGAATCTGATAAACCTCCCATTAGGATATTACCAGCATTATTTACAGCTAAGCCCGTGATCAATTCTAAACTACTGCCTCCAAATGTTTTCTCCCAAAGCAAATCTCCGTTGGCATCTACACGTACCAACCAAAAGTCAATCAGCCCTTGAAAACTAGAATTTTTACTTCCACTAGCATCCGACCTTGTTCCGCCACCTATCAGGAAACCACCATCTTTAGTCGGTACAATATCTTGCGCTTGCTCTTCCTCAAGCCCTCCAAAAGAATTTTCCCATAGAATTTGACCATCTGTATTGATTTTGAGGATCCAAAAATCCATACCACCGTAATTGGGCTTAGATTTCATCGAATTCACCCCTGAATCAGAAGAGCCTCCAATGACTAGATTGCCGTCATTTGTCAAAGCCAAGGCGCCATAATAAAGTCTTTCGTCCCCTGCTCCCCCATAAGTTTTATCCCATAGTTTGTTGCCATTGGCGTCCAATTTGATCAACCAAAAATCATTTCCGCCTAAATTAGGGGCTGTTTTATTTCCAGAAACAGGGGAATTTGAAAATCCAAGAATAAATATTTCACCGGAAGGTAAAACTTTAACGGAATAAGGTCTATCATCTTCAGTCCCTCCATAGGTTTTTTCCCAGAGTAAATCTCCCTTATCATTGAGCTTCACAACCCAATAATCATTGAGTCCAAATGTATTCGTTGTCTTATCACCACTTATATTAGAATTAGATCGACCGACACAGACGATGTCATTGTTAGGGCTTATATCTAAAGAGGTCATTCTGTCGGCTTCGGCCCCGCCGTAGAGATGAGACCATTCTCGCACGCCATTCGTATCTGTTTTTACCACAAAGAAGTCACCATTTCCATAGGGCTCATCCGTAATATCTGCGCCCTTATTGGAATAAGTTAAACCGCCAAGGATAAATCCACCTGCAGGAAACGCTACACCATCTGTCAGTTCATCGTACTTATCACCGAAGATGCCCGCATCCCAGGATATGGGCATCTGAGCGTGGATGCTATTAAGCAAAAAGAGGAATGGCAGCATAGAACATACTGACCATATGATTTTGGCGTGGGGTAAAATTCTCATTTGTTGTTGTTATGTTCGTTGTTGAGCACAAGTTAGGAATAAACTCCCTATAAAAGCAAAAATTCGCTTAATTAATATGACAATTAATTTACTTATCTTCAATTCGCTCCTTTCACCTGACTAAATGACAGAAATCATCTGACCCAAAACCTTACTTCACTGAAAACCCCTACCTTTGCGGCTTAATAAAAGTAAAAATGGCAAAAAAACAGATTATTCCCGCTTCAGAACTACCTATCAATCCAGATGGGACCATTTATCACCTGAACTTGCGTCCAAATGAAATTGCAGACATCATACTCACCGTTGGTGATCCTGGACGGGTCAAAGAGGTGAGTAAGTACTTTGATAAAATTGAGCACAAAACGAGCAAAAGGGAATTTCATACGCACACGGGGCGTATTGGCAAAAAAAGGATTACGGTTGTGAGTACGGGGATTGGTCCAGATAATATTGACATCGTTTTGAATGAAATGGACGCCCTTGCCAATATTAATTTCACATCTAGAACCATCAAGAAAAAGAAAACACAGTTAACTTTTATTCGATTGGGCACATCTGGCACGCCCCAGATTGACATACCCGTTGATAGTTTAGTAATTTCTGAATTTGGTTTGGGCTTTGACAATGTGATGCATTTTTATAAACACAAAATGAGCCGTAAGACGAGTACCCTATTGAGTAAGATCCATGATCACCTTGCGGCGAAAAAGGCTAATTTACCTCTTCCTTACCTCAGTCCAGCTGACAAAGACTTGGTCAAAGCTTTCAGTTCTTTGGGGGTTGCGGGAATAACTGCCACCTGCCCTGGCTTTTATGGCCCACAAGGTCGTCAATTACGTCTAAAACCTCAAGCCATCATCCCTGAAGTAATGAAAGACTTTACATTCAAAAAACACCGTGTTACTAATTTTGAGATGGAAACTTCTGCCATCTTTGGACTGAGCGCGTTACTGGGGCATCGGGCATTGGCAGTCAATACTATTCTCGCCAATCGTGCTTCTGGTG
>JAJRQS010000307.1 GCA_024280135.1 Bacteroidota bacterium
CGCGACCGAAGGGAGCAAATAAACGCGACCGAAGGAAGCAAATAAACGCGACCGAAGGAAGCAAATAAACGCGACCGAAGGAAGCAAATAAACGCGACGTAGGAGCAAATAAACGCGACCAAAGGAAGCAAATCTCTCTTACTTCATCTTCACCTCCTCTGCTTGAAGCACATTGTAATCCACTCCAGATTGGTGTACAAAAGCGACTACATAACAATCGTTTTCTTTCCATGCCTCGTCCACTGTAATAGAAAATGTCTTATCCAATTTTTGACCCGTCACAAAACTCTCTCCGAGTAAAACACCAGAGGCTGTGGTAGAGATAAGCCTTCTAAAAACATGCTTGTGGACATAGTCTTCCTGAACACCCGTTGGCAATAATTGAGCATTGATGACATCATTTTCAATCAATATAACCGTCAAGTACCAAGGTTCCGATGCATCTTTTAATGGATCTACAATCACCTTAACGGCAAGACTTCTATCCGCATCCGAGTAATTCGACTCAAGTTCTATATTCAACTGAGGTTTCTGCTCCAATTCACTTTGAATATGACCAGCCCAAGAAGCCTTACTTACGTGAATATCTCCACCGCTCCCACCAAAGTCTTTCCGATTAATTACCGCAGAAGGAAAGGACTGCGCTTCTCCAAAAAGATCTGAAATGGCATCTCCATCTGCTGTCCTAAAATCCACCGTACTTTCATCCAATGGCGAGGAAAAGAAACCAGCGTGAATAGAGACAGCTATCAAACGCTCACCATGTAAGGCAATTAAATTTTGGATTTCTGCACTTCCGTCAGGACAGTTGACACATTGCACCCCCGTAAACTCTTCAATGAGCACCTTTCGTTCTCCTTCTGCATTTCCTCCGCCTCCCCCACCATTCAAGGCAGGTATAACCGGTGGGTTTTCTGTACAAGAAATCATCAAAACGAGAAAACTAAAAAAGAATAATATTTTTTTCATCTGTTCAATTTTTGAAATTAACATTTTTTTTGCGCAAGCTTAAAAAGAAGCATTAATGGAGAGCTTCACCCCACTAAATGCAGGCTCCAATCTACAGACACCGCCTGTACAAACTATTCCCTCCACCTGTTTCACATAACTCAAACCAAACCGTGTGGAGCCCGTCGAGTAATAGACATCCGCTCGTGGATAATGAATTGGGTCTTTCTTGCCCGTAGTGGTATTTTCGTACGAACCCTCTCCAGGCACGACATTGACTCGATCCGACAAAGAAATACTCCAATGCGGAGCAATATTATACTCTAATAGCCCAAACACCCAATTCCCTGTATGGGGCAATTCATCGTGTCCTTCTTCTTTTAATAAATTCATGTATTGCAATTCCATCCGGACTGATTTCTTACGTGAAAGCTTATACAAAAACTCCACAAAAGGAGTAATCGCCTCGATATTAGGAACCCCTGGTTCATTATAATATCTTTCTATATTATACTCTTGTAATTGCACCCCCGTAGTCAATGTCCACTTGCGTTTATACTTGTAGGAAAAATCAGCAAACACTTCTTGATATAATTGTTCCCCTTTCAAATCTTGAATATTAGAATAATTAATACCAAAATTCATTTTACGACTCGGCGCATATTTAATATCAACTTGAAATCCTTGCTCTCCAAACTCTTGCGTAACAGCTGCATAATAAGAATTTAAAGTATATGTATTTGTCCTAGCCATCGGCGGCAAAAAATTGATTGAACCCCGATTTAAAGTAACAAAAGGATCTACTCGATAATTAAAATTCTCGGTCCGCTTTCCTTCTAACGTAATACCCAGACCACGCTGCGCATACGTTAAAGTAGAATATAATACGGTCCCAGGCTTATTCACCAAACGACCCAAAGAATTATCACCTACCCAATTATGTTTTACCTCAAGCGGATCATACATGACCTCATTCGTTTTATAGGCGCCTTCGACATACCAAGAAAAATTACCCGCACTCAAGGTATTATACACCGAAAAAGCATGCGTATTATATACGGCTCCAATACTATCTTCGGGCGTAAAAGTCGAAATAGCCGACACGATACCTTTCATTGTTCTATCAGATAAGGTTTTGGATAAAACCCCAAACCCAGGACTCATCGCATATTTCCCTACGGAGTCTAGCTTAAAATATCCCGAAATAGTTCCCCCTTTTAAGGTCGTCGAATAGATTTCAAATCTATTTTTTTGTTTGCCTGCAAAGGCCGTCACTTTCCAATTTGGTGTCACATCATATCCCACTTTTGCACCATAAAGTGCATTATCAATGGCTAATGCACGCACCTCATAGGCCCGATAAATAATGCCTGAACCTATCTGATCATAGATATATCCTGCTTCAACCTTGAATTTATCTACTTGCTTGCGCAAAAACCAACGCCCTATTTTTTGATCCGAATACGAACCATTTGGGTCTATTAAATTTGAATTATTAAACATATCAAAGCGAATCCCCCCCTCAAAACCTTTGTAGGCTGCGGTCAAAGAAACCCATGAATCAGAGCCAAACTGCTGATGATCATATTGGGGTGTATTCAATGCGCCTATCGTTGAATCGGGCATAAAGAAGTTGGCATTAGCAACAATACTACCGCCTACTATAAGTTTTTCTTGAGCATAGGTTGTATTCCAAAATATGGATAAGACAAACAAGAGCAAAAATCTTTTCATAAAAAGTCAGTTTTTTAACAATCATTTACACCGCTTTGTAAAAAAAAGGGAGCATTGATCGTTTCAAGACGTTAATCAATGGTTAATTTGTTCAAAAAAGTTCTTGCCTTGCGGCTAAAGGAGTATATTTGTATCATCAAAGTTACTAAAACTTTATAACTCTACCGATTATACATTGTAATTGGAGTGCAATTTTAAAAAGAAAAAATCAATGAAACGACTTAATCTTCTTTTCGTGCTTGTCTTTTTTGCGTCTTTGACAGCTTTCGGACAAAAGGCTCAATTCCCAACCAATGCCTTAATTTACGATCTCCAAGGCAAGCGTATTGACTTAACAGACTATGTAAAAAATGGTAAACCAACGCTTATCAGTTTTTGGGCTACATGGTGCAAGCCTTGTAAACTTGAATTGACCAATATGGCTGAACTATATCCTGATTGGCAAGAGAAATATAACCTAGAAATCGTTGCTATTTCTACCGACAATGCTCGAACACTTCCTAAAGTCAAAACCATTGTCAGCCAAAAGAGATGGGACTACATCATCCTCAATCACCCTGGCAATGAATTACAGACAGCTCTTAATTTTATGACGATACCAGAGACTTTCTTATTGGATGGGGAAGGAAATATCATATACAGGCATTCCGGCTATGTTAGCGGAGACGAATACGAACTAGAAGACAAACTCGCTGAACTCCTTAAAAAGAAATAAGCCGCTACTTCAAAACATACTTTGAACATATCCATGTATTTGGATGCCGCCTTTAGATTGATTCTAAAG
>JAJRQS010000308.1 GCA_024280135.1 Bacteroidota bacterium
CAGCTTGAAGTCCACGGGTTTCAAACGATGAAAATAGCCACTCATAAAATTAGAAGACCCACCCACACAATTGCCATTCCAAAAATCTCGACCGGTGTCAAAAGTAGATTGGGCGTTCTGTTTCTGATTCGCATCCGTCTCTACTATGACATGCCTTTCGTCTTTAAGGTTTGGGGTGTAAACGCTTCGCCTAACAGCCGTTAATTCATCTTTCGTAAAATCCTTAGTGCGATACCAAGGGCCTTTTTCCAAAACCATTACGCTGTGTCCAGCCTGAGCCAATTCATAAATAATAGGGCCTGCTCCTGCACCGCTACCCACTACGCATACATCATATTTTTCTAAAAATTCCATTTATGATAAATCTGATAATTGCGAAATGATGACGAGTTCTTTTTTTCTTTCTAAAAGGGCCGGATATTGATTTTGAGGAGTAGCTTGTGGATAACCCGGTGTGTGATGCAGCCATTTCCATCCCATTTGATTAGGGTTGCTCCCATAAATCGGAGCAATCACCAATGAATCGATAATAACGGAAACCAATCGAGAAAGTAGTCGCTCCCCCCAAGTCTGTGTATTCGCTTGCGCAATAAGATCTTCTTTTTGCTTCTGTGATAGTTTCTCAAAAGCTTGCCCAAATGTTTCCTTGCTGAAAGAAGCTAAATGCTCCATTCCTTTTTGGATATTTTTTTTAATATCTGCGTCGTAAAGAGGATCGCTTAGCAGCCAGTTCAAGTAGTGGTAGGTTTGTATTTGATTACTCGAAGGGCCATTATTATCTTTTGGGAGTAGGATTTGAAGGACTTCTTTGGTCATTTGGCTGTGCTCGCCAAGTATTCCGATTTTGATGGGCGCTTCATTTGCCTGACAACTCATCAACCACGGCATGGCTACCAGAGTGCCCATCACTCCAATTCCTTTTAGGAATCGTCGGCGGGTATAAGGAATTGCAGCTGTTTTTTTGATGTCGTTGGGTCGCATACACAAATATAGGTTTTTTTTGCTCCCCTCCTAATGGTTATTGGGATTCGGGGTTGCATTAAATGCCATAAATGTCCTAGACACACCTAGACGCCGAAAATTAGAAATCGGGGGCATCCAAAAATGGATTGTTCCGACGTTCATACCCAATCGTAGTTTGGGGTCCATGTCCAGAAAATACAATCACTTCATCTGGTAGCGGCATCAATTCCTTTTGAATACTTTGAATTAGCGTATCATAATCGCCACCTGGCAAATCAGTACGCCCAATGCTCTTTCTAAAAAGTACATCTCCAGCAATGACAAATCCTTCTTCTTCAAAATAAAAACATACGCTACCCGGTGAATGCCCAGGAGCCAACAGGGCTTTCATTTTGCTTTCGCCAAACGTAAGCACTTCATTGGTTTTAATAAATTGCTTGGGAGGTGGAGAAGGCTTTGCATTGGGGATACCATAGTGTGCACAAACCTCCAAAAATGATTCGAAAACGGGTAGATCTGCTGCGTGAAACTCGGGCGAGAGCCCATAAGTCTGATGAATAAAGTGATTGCCAAATATATGATCCAAATGGCAATGAGTCAAAATCAATCTAACAGGTTTCAGTCCTTTTCTTTCAATAAAATCAACCAGTACTTGTTCTTCTTGGGGAGTAGAGCATCCTGGATCAATAATAATGCATTCCTTGGTTTCGTCATATACGATGTACGTATTTTCCTGAAAAGGATTCAAAGCAAAAGCGGAAATAAAAGCCATAATCAACAATTTTAGCGTCAGCATTAAGAAGCTCAAAAGTAATGATTTTTAGGCTTATGGTTTTAAAAGAGTAACTGCTAAACTATAAAAAAAGATTCAGCATGATTTTTGTCTTAAATTGCCTTATATTTGAAACATAGGATTCTTTCATGAACGATAACAGAAATCTATTAACGCTAGTAAGTAAAAATGAATAGTAAAAGTATTCAAATCCTTTTCTTTTTTTTAATGATGAGTACACACCTGTTTGCGCAAAGCGACTCGGGTATCCTATGGGGATTTGATGAGCGTAAACTCGTCGAAACGAAGTGGAAGTATAATTACACACTTCAAAAAGAATCCAATACCATATTGCACAAAGCGGGTACAGACTACAAATACTTCTTGTATTTTCGCTACGATAAGACCTATCAACAATATTTGAATGGAACCTTCACACATGGAGATTGGGCTATAAATGGCAGGGACTTGTTATATTCTTTTAGGAATGTCGATTCCTTTCAGATAGTGGCTTTAAATAATTCTAGCTTCATTGTCGAATTTGAGCAATCTGGTGCGTTAGGCAAATACCAATACCATTTCACTGCTGTTACATCAGAAGACTCGCCTTTCATCAAGCCTGCCTATGAACTTCCCGATGTGATTGTCGAAACCAAAGCCATACGCAGGGCAAAACGAAAAAAATGGCTGCGAAAATTATTTACCATCAAGCCCAAGAAAAAGATGAATGTAGTTGGAAATGGTAAATACATAGCAGTAGAACTAGCTGGAGGTGGATACTATGGAGGAATCAACCCAGTCATACGAGATTACATTCAAATCAAAAGTAATGGTCGGCTAATCAAAGAGTTTAAAAGCAACAAGGGTGGATTGCAAGTCAATAAAACCAACATCTCTCGAATAGAGTTAGAGCAATTCATGGAATATGTAGAGTCCCAAGGTTTCTTTGAAATGGAACGTATATACGATTGCGA
>JAJRQS010000309.1 GCA_024280135.1 Bacteroidota bacterium
TCTAATTTTGTCCTTGCGGACGAAATCAATCGGGCACCTGCGAAAGTTCAAAGTGCATTATTGGAAGCCATGCAGGAAAGGCAAGTAACCATCGGCGGTCAAACCTTTAAACTAGAAGAACCTTTTTTAGTGATGGCCACCCAAAATCCAATCGATCAAGAGGGAACCTACCCGCTGCCCGAAGCGCAGAAGGATAGATTTATGTTACACTTGACTATTGACTATCCTAGTAGAGAGGACGAGCGTGAAATTATGCGTAGAAGCCTTTCTAAAAATGGTTTTGCTTCTGTCAAGCCCATTATTAATATTGAGGTTATTCAAGATTTGCGGAAGCTGATTCGTAAAGTCTATTTGGACGAACAGATTGAAAATTATATTTTGGATATCGTGTCTGCATCCAGAGAACCCAAAAATGCAAGACTAACGGAGTTAGCTCCATTTATTAATTACGGGGCTTCGCCTAGAGCCAGCATCAATTTGGCGATTGCAGCCAAAGCGGTTGCCTTTTTAAATAAACGAGGCTTTGTCATTCCAGAAGATGTACGGAATATTGCTCCTGATATTATGCGACATAGAATCGGTACAACTTTCGAAGCAGAAGCAGAATTAGTGACCACGGATGATATTGTCCAACAGATTTTAGATAAAGTGATGGTGCCTTGATGCGAATACATTTCCTCTTAATATTATTATTTCTTTCGTCTTCTATTGGGTATTGCCAAACTGCTGCCTTGGACAAGTATTGCATGGATTACTTGGGCGAAAGAGCCAATAGTCTAAAAGTTAAAACGTATTCGGTTAGAATTGACGAAATGGAAGGCGGTGTTATTGTTTTAAAAGAAAATAAGGGCAGCGTAAAAGGCGTACTCTTTTTTCCGAAAGAGAAGAAGGCGCTCCGATTGAGTGGTTCTGACCAGACTTTGTATCTTCGAGACAACAAAGGGTTTGACCATGGCAAAATCTCCTACACAATTGATAATGAAAAGTTTACAGGAACGATTCTGAGCAATTTAGAAAAAAAAATGTCAACCATTAGTGGAGCTTATACGAGGGATGTTCCGGTTATTCCGCCAGCTTGCTATGTAGATAAGTGGATGACTTATCAAAAAGGAACAGTCGGTGAGGAGTCCATACATTTATATTTGCAACGAATTGGAAATGGAGATTTGCAAGGTTTATTATTTTTTACTAATCACAAAATTGCTGCGTTTGTTTCGGGTATTATCGTAGATGATAATGTTGACTTAATGGTCTTGTCGAATATAGGTAAGAAGATGGGGCAGATTCGAGGGCACTTTAAAAAAGGACAACTAAATGCAATTTATACAGACAAACTAGGAGCAAGCAAGAAAGTGGAAAGTAAGACTATTCTTCGGGACAACCAAAGTTGTTATGCCGATATTAGTCAAGATTCTAGGTATAGTATTATTTATCCAAAGCTTGGGATTCCGGCATTTGACGACAAAATGAATCAGTGGGCAAATGACTGGATCCAGGATTACAAAAAAGATAAAACAAATAAAAATACGATTAAGCATACTAGATTTTTGAATGCGCCCTCGGCATACAGCTATCTGGACTTGCATTGTAGAGACCAACGATATTTTAGTGGTTACCTAATGGGTTACTTACCTAAGAATAATAAATATACGGTTCAGTCTGTTAATTTTGACTTACGTAAAAAAGTATTTTTGCAATTGGAAGACCTTTTTGATGCACCTGTTCAAGTTAAAGCAATGGTGAAAGTGGCCGCGTTGAAGAGTATGACAACCCACCCTTTAAAAGATAATGTGGCCTTTAAAAAATGGCTACGAAAAGAGAACTTTGACAATTTTGTCATCCAGCCAGATGGCATTTTGTTTAGCAGTAATTTTCACTCTATTTTTGGGCAGCAGCATGTTTTGTTTTCGTACACTTCACTCAAGCCATATTTAAAAAATAAAAAAATCTATAAGTATTTTCGCAAGCTAAAATGAAGACCAATCGCACTAATATGACCCCAGCGGAATTACTTAGAAAAGTCCGCCAATTGGAAATAACTACTCGCCAAAAAACGAAGGATATGTTTTCGGGTGGGTATCACAGTCATTTTAAAGGAATGGGTATTACCTTTAGTGAGGTCCGCCCTTATCAATATGGAGATGACATTAGAAATATTGATTGGAATGTAACGGCCAAGACGGGCGACCCACACATCAAGATATTTGAAGAAGAACGAGAATTATCTGTTTTGTTAGTGGTAGATGTTTCTCATTCCACTTTGTTTGGTGCGCATGGACAAAGCATCTCTAACCAAATTATTGAGGTCTGTGCTTCGCCTGCTGTTACCGCAGAACGCAATGGAGACAAAATAGGACTGATGCTCTTTTCCGCTGATAAAGAATCATACATTCCTGCAAAAAAAGGACGGGCGCAATTGATGAAAATTCTTAGAGAGTTGATCGTACTCGAAGCCAAAGAAAAACAAACCAATATAGATGTGTCCTTGAAGTTTTTGAGAAGAGTCGCCAAAAAACATCACTTAATATTTTTACTATCGGATTTTTTGGATTTGAATTATACGAAGGAGTTATCCTTGCTTTCGCGAAAACATGAAGTTATTGGTATTCGAATTTGGGATCCCTTTTATGGTAATTTACCTCATGAGGGTTTAGTACGAACAACAGATCCAGAAACAGGACAAGGAAAAATTATTGATTTCGGCGGTGAAGATCGTAAAGCGTTAGAACAAACGTATAATAATTATACA
>JAJRQS010000310.1 GCA_024280135.1 Bacteroidota bacterium
CCTGCTTTTATTTCTTTTTGGGGTACTAAGTCCATTTTCAAGTGCCCAACTTCTTCTGCAAAATAGTTTTCACCTGTATTCATAAATTGAACTTGCCCGCCTTTCTTTAAGGTGCCATTAAACACTCGGACATAAGCGATTACGCCTCGATACTTATTAAAAACAGAATCAAAAATCATAGCTTGCAAAGGAGCATCCACATCCCCACTAGGTGCAGGAATACGATCCACTACGGCATCCAAAATTTCTGGCACACCCAGTCCTGTCTTACCGCTCGCTAACAAAATTTCAGAAGGATCACAACCAAGTAATTCCACAATTTGGTCTGTAACTTCCTCAACCATTGCACTCGGCATGTCGATTTTGTTGATGATTGGGATTATCTCCAAATCCTGTTCGATGGCAAGGTACAAGTTAGAAATCGTTTGGGCTTGAATGCCTTGTGCCGCATCAACCAAAAGTAATGCACCTTCACAAGCACCAATAGAACGGGAAACTTCATAGGAAAAATCAACGTGCCCTGGTGTATCAATTAAATTGAAAGTAAATGTCTCGCTATCTTTCACGTGGTCCATTTGAATGGCGTGGCTTTTGATGGTAATCCCTCTTTCTCGTTCGATATCCATATCATCTAGCGCTTGGCTTTGCATATCTCTTTCACTAATCGTACTGGTAGATTCGAGCATTCTATCCGCTAGCGTACTTTTGCCGTGGTCAATGTGAGCGATGATACAGAAATTTCTAAGATTATTCATGAATATTTAAGGATAGATGAGGACAAATCATTTGCCGTAAGGCACAAAATTACGACTTTTCTACTCAATAAGCCCTTGAAACTTGGACTAGTTTACTAAAAAACGCTTAACTTTACTCAAATATCAGTTTACGAGCAGCGATTTATGGACTAAAACGTTATGTAGGCACTGATGGATCTTTAATGCTAAATATCAAATGACTAAAATTTTACCTTTCCTATTACTACTCGTTTTTGTTTCTTGTCAAAAGAATGTAGATCCTATATTTATCTACGATGTGGAAGATGAATTTGAATTAAGTTTGCACCAATCCACAGGCAATACCCATAATATAGTTGTTCATATTTCAACGACTCAAGAAATGCCCGACAATTATAAAATAGAGGCTTTCGCAAAAATTATAAATGGGCATGTCGAACTCAACATCTATCAAATCCTAAAACCTTCTACGGATTCCGAAACTAAGGCCATTTTATCAACCGCTGTTGTCATTGACAGCCTGGGTAATGGTCTACATGATTTGTCCTTAATCATCAGAGAAACAATTATCAATGAAGGCGTGCTGACAGTCAGTGATGACAAGATCACATTGGACTTTAGTGAGCCTAAAGGCATCAAACAATCTCACTTAGAAGCAAATCGCTTTCCTTCAGATGCTTTTTGGGGTGTCGTTTATGTGGACTCCAGTTACCACGAAGGACTTTTGGACATCTTTCTAGACAGTTTAGATTTATTTGCTACTGATGTATTGAACCCATTGGTTGGAAATTATGGGTATTTCTCGATTGCAGATGACGCTTCACTAGAACTGAATGTATCGACTTCTCCCTACGAAAGATATTTCTACATGACTACTAGTGAATTCTCTAGAATCAATCAAAAAGTCCAAGACTTCAAGGCATATGAAGCAGGTTTTCAAGCACATGTTGTGACCGCTAGAGGAGATATCTTCTACAATGTCGGGCCAGGAGACGACCTTGGTCTTTACAAGATTTCGGACACGATACAATAAACCTACCAGGAACAAAGTGTAATTATACACGTTCTACAAAAGAATCAAATAATTCTTTTGTGGCCTTCTTGCGTTTATTTCGTTTTTGCTATTGGTTAAAAAACTTATTAGTCTTTCTACCTGCTTTCGTAATCGGTCGGGCAGATTTAATTTTTAATGATCCCGAATATTCATTGCTGTATACCTTTTTGGGCTTCTCCTTAATTGCCTCGGCTGGCTATATATTTAATGATTTAGCTGATTTTGAATCCGATCGACAACATCCACTTAAAAAGAAATACAAGCCTATTGCTTTAGGCACCGTGAATAAGCAATCCGCTTCTTTTTGGTTAGCCGTCAGCTTAATGGGTGGCATTGTCTTGACACGCAAGTACCTGAGCGATCAAGTTTTATTGTGGGAAATGATTTACTTTGCGATGGGCGTTGTCTATAGCCTTGGAATGAAACGCATTCCCTATTTGGGTTTGGCTTTTATTTCTATGGGCGCCATTTTTCGTGTACTAGCTGGAGCAGCGGCACTAGATATTTCCGTTGCGCCTTATTGGTTAGTCATTGCCGCAGGTATAAACCTTGCTATCAATTTTGGTTTGCATGCTAAAAACCAAAAAAAATTAAAAGCCTTGAATACTTAATATAAAGTACTACCTTGTGGCATGAGTAAATCCAAAAGCAATAGTCTTTTCCCCATTTTCTTAACGGTCTTCATTGACATGCTTGGAGTAGGCATTATTATTCCTATCATTCCCGTACTATTTTTTGGAGACACCACTAGCATTTTACCTGCGGACATGCCAGAAGCTACGCGTTATATTTTGTACGGTTTTTTGATTGCCTCCTACCCATTTATGCAATTTTTTGGTGCACCCGTATTAGGTGCCTTGTCAGATCGTTTTGGGCGAAAGCCGATGATTCTGATTTCCCTTGTGGGTACCTTAATTGGGTATTTAGTATTTGCGCAAGCTATTGCCAGCCAACACTTAGTA
>JAJRQS010000311.1 GCA_024280135.1 Bacteroidota bacterium
AAGTCACCGTCTATCAAGTCATTCGAGAAAAGACCACTACACTCATTCCTGCAACTTCCTTTCAAGTAAAAGCAATTGACAATCAAACTATCCGAGCTAAATCATACACCGAAATCACTGATTTTCAACAAGATATAGCAAAACTAGGAAAAGCCTTACAGGGAACACAACGATTTGCCAAAGAACTAGAAACGCGAATCAACCACATTCAACAAGCCATTGCAAATACCACCAATTGTCCTCCTAGCCTTTCAGAAAAGGCAAATAAAATTCAAAAGGAAATCCAACAGCTTCAATGGAAAATGAGCGGAGAAAGACCCAAGGCTAGTCCTGAAGAGGTTCAGCCCGCTATACCTCCTCTCAAACAACGATTCAGCTCTTTGCGTTGGATTCATAATAATTCCAGCGCACCCATCACGCAGACAGAAAAGGATCTATTAAAAATATTAAAAGAAGAATTTCCGCCTGTCTTAAAAGCTTTGAAAGAAATACGACTGATTAAAATACCTGAATTAGAAGCTAGATTACAAGCTGCTGGAGGCCCTTGGACTCCTGGGCGGATTCCAGTGTATGAAGAATAGGATTACACTATTGGTTATCAACACGAAAATACATACAAAAAAGCCAACCCTAAACGGGCTGGCTTTTTTGTAAACTAGTATTTAATTGTTCAACAAGAGGAAACAGTTAAGGCTTTTTTGTAGCCATGATTACTTCTTCTTGAACAGTAGGTGTCACTACTTGCACTTGATCTAAAATCGTTTTTACAGAATCCATATAAGTCAAGTAAGCAGGTAAATCCGCTTTTTCCATAGGTGGTGGAGCGGGTAATTTTTGGCGGAAAGGATCTACTTGGCGTCCATTCTTCCAAAAACGATAACACACGTGTGGTCCTGTGGCATATCCAGTAGAACCCACATATCCGATGGTCTGTCCTTGTTTCACTTTTACGCCTGGACGGATACCCTTCGCTATCCTCGAAAAGTGAAGATATTGAGTCGAATACGTCTTATTGTGCTTTACTTTTACATAGTTACCATTACCTCTAGTACGACCCGCTTTAGAGATAACACCATTTGCAGTTGCATAAACAGGCGTTCCTCTAGGTGCGGCATAATCGGTTCCAAGATGTGATTTATTTCTTTTTAAAACAGGATGAAAACGACGACGGCTATATCGAGAAGAAATCCTAGAAAATTTTACGGGTGCTTTCAAGAAAGCTCTACGTGCCGGACGGCCTTTTTCGTCATAATACTCATCTTTATATTTTTCATTGTGGTATTTGAAAACATAAGAAGGTACATCTAATTGCTTGTAATAAGCGGCCTCAATACTTTCTACCCCAACGGCTTTACCATCAATTTGCTTTTCAGTATATAGGATTTTAAATTCATCCCCTTTATACAAGTGGTAAAAATCCACTGTCCAAGCCAATACATCTCCTAGGTAATCCGCTAACTCATCGCTCGCACCGGACATCTTCATCGCATTCCACAGATTAGACTCAATGACACCTGAAGCTTCTTTTTGAACCAACTTTACGTCCTTTTTTACTTCCTTAACAACCACAGAATCTTCTAGGTCAATTGTATAGTAGCTAAAGATATTCGGTTGGTAAATGATTTTACTAGGTTTGTGTGCGTCTTTGTCATGAACAAATGCTAGTAATTGTTTGGGACGAATACCTCTTAAATCAAACTTTTCGGCGCAAGCAGCTAATAATTCTTCAGTTTTCTCTCCATCAATGCCGTGATTCGTCAAGATTCCAGAAAGGGTCTCCCCGTTCTTAATCTTATACTCATCTATACATTTCTCATTGGATTTCATTCCAAAGTAGTAGGTATCGGGAACTGAGACCGCAACTGCTTGTTTAGCTACTTCTATACCATTTTCTTGGATAGGTACAGGCCAAAAAGTAATCAGTCCATACGCGCAAACACCAATAGTAGCAGCAAGTTTGACCTTTTTGCTCTTGGCTAGACGGATGGCATTTTGCTTGTTGATTTTTGAAGGAAATTCCTTCAATTTCTGGGTAGTAGTGCGTAGTTTTTTACGTACTACATTTAAAAACGAATCTTCCATAAGGAGGTATTAGGTTTCTTTCAGGCAGCAAGATATGTAAATAATTCATATTTATATCAAAAACACCCAAAAAAGTTTTCAATCATAATGTGTGATAGTCACATCTTTTCTCTCCATAGGGTATGCAAAAAAAAGACCAAATTTTAAATCTGCACAAAATCACGTTCTATAATCATTAGATTTTAGCGTACCTTTACCCCATTAAACAAGCTTTTTTTGCAAAAAAAACCAAAATTAATTATTTTAGCTGGACCAACCGCCGTCGGTAAGACCGCCTATTCCATCGAAATGGCTCAAAAGCTAAATACGGTCATCCTTTCAGCAGATAGTCGCCAAATTTATAAAGGGATGCCTATTGCAACAGCTCAGCCGACTACTGAGGAAAGGGTTGGTATTCCTCATTATCTTATAGGGCATGTGGATCCCACATCAACCTACAGTGCGGGTCATTATGAAAGAGAAGCTATTCAATTGCTGAAAGCGTTATTTGAAAAATACCCACAGATCATCTTAACAGGAGGCACTGGACTGTATATCAAAGCCATCATTGAAGGATTAGATGCATTCAATCCTATTGATGAATCAATCAGAACTTCACTCAACCAAAGTTATGAAAATGATGGCTTGCATGCGCTATTGGAAGAATTAGACCTATCGGATCCTGCTTACGCAAAAATAGTAGACAGAAAAAATCCAAGGAGAATTATACGTGCTTTAGAAGTCATCAGAAGCACTGGAAAGCCCTTTTCTTCTTTACGGAAAAACAAACCCAAAGAAAGATTTTTTGAGACGCACACGATCCTTTTGGAAAGAAATCGTCCTGAATTATACGCTAGAATCAATCAAAGGGTACTTGAAATGATGAATGATGGCTTGCTTGAAGAAGCTCAAAAATGGTTCCCACAAAGACACTTAAACGCCACTAATACAGTAGGATATAAAGAGCTATTCCAATATTTTGACGGAGACATCTCAAAAGACCGCGCCATCGAACTCATCCAACAAAATACTAGACGCTACGCCAAACGACAAATCACCTGGTTTGGCAAAATGGCGTTTGACGAAAAAGTTTTCTGTGGCGTTTAACCCCCTTGACACTGTAGGCGAAACAAGCGGGATTGGGAATTCTAAAACTTCATTCTAACGAATCTTCCTTTCTTTTTATAAACGATAAAGGGACCATTAAAACCAAGCGTCACAGCTTTATTTCTAGCATGAATGGCTTCTTCCAAAGAATCAAAACCAGTAATATACATCGTAGTATATTTCTTACCTTTCGTATTGACGACCTTACCCAATTTTTGAACTTTGTTCTTAGGAAACTTCTTCACGTTGGCATGTTTGTATGCCGCTAATTGTACATAATACTGTCTGGCTGATTTCTTCTTTACAGTCTTTTTCGGAGCAGCTTTCTTAGGCGCAGTCTTCTTCTCTTTAGGAGCCTTTACAGTTTTACCTAGGAGTAAACTTTTGTCTTCTTTGGTTTTGTCCAAATATTCTCTTGTCACAAAAGCTTGTTTAAAGCCTGCTTTTCTAATGGCTTTTAAGTGCTTGGCAGCTTCTGCTTTTGTGTCATACACCCCTACTCTAATTTTTACATGTTTAGCAGAAGGTCTTGAATACACATTACCCTCTTCAAATAATCTTTTATACTTAGACATATTGATAGATTGACCATCATTCACATACGCAGCTACTTGCACTGCATACTTTTTTGTCATCGATGATTTATCTTTTGCGGAGTACTTGACTACCTTCTTCGCCTCTTTCTTTGCTTTAGCTTCTGCTTCTGCAAGCTTTTCTGCAAGTTCTTTTGCCGCAGCTGCAGATTCCTCGGCTGCCTTTTGGGCTTCTTCAGCCGCTTTTTTAGCCTCTTTTACTGCTTTTGCAGAAGCAATTTCTTTAGCCTCTCTAGCTTTCTTCGCAGCCTCCGCTTTTTCCTTCGCCAGTTTTTCCGCAGCAGCAAGTTTGGCTGCTACAGCCTCCGCTTTCTTTGCTGCTAAGGCCGCTTTTTTTGCATCCTCTTCTGCTTGCTTTGCTTCCGCCAAACTTACATTCTTAGCTTTTGGACCTTTTTCCGT
>JAJRQS010000312.1 GCA_024280135.1 Bacteroidota bacterium
AAAGCCAATAGTATTTTATCTGCTAGTTTGACCGATAAAATTTTGAGAGATAAAGGTATCGACGCTACCTTGAAGCTTTCGGAATCACCTAATTCAAAGGTGATAGTTATAGGCGGCGGAAAAACAGGTATGCCTATTATTCTTGGAAATCAATAATCTATACAACTTGAAGGCTTTGAGCTTTCGCAAAAACGATATAACATGCCTATAAGAATGGAAAAGGATCCAGAAGATCCACGGAGAAAAAGAGAAAAAGACTATTATGATAATAAACGTCGTCGCCCAGGTGGTGGTGGCGGTGGAGCAGGTGGTATTATTCCCATGATACTCATGATGTTCTTCAAAGGAGGAGGCGGGTCAAAGAAAGGTATCCTATTGCTACTAGCAGCAGGAGCCGTTTGGTGGTTTTTCCTAGGCGGAAAAAATATGCTGAATGGTGGTGGCGGAGGCGCAACAAATCCGAGTGACTATTTTTCTGGAGCAACTTTGAGCCAAGCAGAATATAGTAAAGCAGATGTCTATGAGCCATTGGCAGAAGGATATGGGAATACAATGCCAAGTGCTAGCTCCTTGTTACAGTACACACCCGATAGAGGTTCGCAAGGTCGTCAAGGTTCTTGTGTAGGTTGGGCGGCTTCGTATGGAGCTAGAACCATCATGCACGCTAGGGCAACGGGATCAGATCCCAATCGAGTTATTTTTAGCCCATCATTTTTGTATAACCAAATTGCGTTGCAAGGTTGTCAGGGGTCGTATATGATCAATGCGATGAAAGTATTGCATGAACGAGGTGATTTACCTTTGGCGCAGTTTCCTTATGATGAACGTACCTGTGGAAATGCACCTTCTCAACAGGATTATTCACAAGCTGCACAGTACAAAATCAAGGGGTACAATCGTTTATCAATTGATGATGATAAATATGGCACCAACTTAACGGCATTAAAACAAAATATTGCACAAGGGGCACCTGTCGTCATTGGAGCCATGATTGGCGGATCATTTATGGAAGGCATGCGTGGCAAGGACGTTTGGATTCCTACACGGAATGATTATAATATGCGTGGTTTTGGTGGTCATGCTATGTGTGTAATTGGTTACGATGATAATAAGGCAGGCGGTGCTTTTCAAATTATGAATAGTTGGGGTCCACAATGGGGCAATAATGGTGTCGCCTGGATTCGCTATGATGATTTTTTACATTTTACGAAAGA
The DNA here is from genome assembly GCA_024280135.1 of Bacteroidota bacterium. GTDB lineage: Bacteria > Bacteroidota > Bacteroidia > Chitinophagales > Saprospiraceae > HyVt-613. The sequence continues at coordinate 1,215 of JAJRQS010000312.1, forward strand.
GGCGTATGGGTTATACCCAATGGGTAAAGCAAAAGATCCAAACTTTGATCCTAACAAACTAGCGGTAGAATTTGGATTAGTGAACATCGCTACCAAAGATTTTATCCCGTTGCATCAAAAGAATGGAAAAATATTTGCAACGGATACGCCGATTAAAGCGGGCGATAAATTTAAGTTGGCAGTAGCTAATTCTATTGAATGCTATGTTTATATCTTTGGACAAGAGACAGATGGCTCTAGTTATGTCCTCTTCCCTTATACGGAAAAGCATTCGCCATATTGTGGTATCACAGGCACGCGATTGTTTCCAAAGGATCATTCGATGGTGGCAGATGAATTAGGTTCTAGAGATCGGATTGGGATTCTAATTACGAAGGAGCCTATTGATTTTACGCAAGTGAATGCAGCTTTCAATGCAAGTACTGCGAGTCGATATTTAGATAAGTTTGAAGCGGTCATTGGCACGGATCAAGCGACAAATGTGCGCTATAAAGCGGAGAAAACCATCGGGCTAGAATGCGAATTGAATGGTAAAGCGGGTACTTTTGTAATTATAGAATTAGACAAGCAGTAAGATACCAGTCTTGTCATTACGTTATAAACGCCCCGAAAATACTAAAGGTAATTCCGGGGCGTTTTTTGTTTGATGATTGTATCACCCATAAAGATATACTGATGACTAAGAAAGTTTCTTTTATTTTTTTTGCCACATCATTGATTGTACTGATTAGTATTTTTTCCTGTACGGATTGTGGGCCTTTTGCTGATAAGTACAAGTTGAAAAAAATTATCTTGGATGTATCAGAACTGGGATTTGATGAAGCATCAAAGACTTTGTCCGGTCCAGGAGCAATTGTATCTGATAGTATGAGCTTTGATAGTTTAGATATTAATCTGTTTTTTCAATCTGAACATTTCTTTTCTGTGGTATCCCCAGCATTTGAATTTTTCCCTTCGCTCAATGCATGCTCTCCACCCGATCCGACGACGGATGAAGTGATAACTGGGATGAAGATATTTACACAAGTATCTTTTGATGCCAATCATTCAGCAGGTAGTTCCTTGGTGGATTTGTTTGATGTGATAGTTGATAATGCTGCAGAATCTATTCGCTTTGAAAAGGTGGATCTAGGAGCGTATCTTTCGACAAATCCTAAAGTCCCAAATGAATTGCATTTGCGTTTAAAGACTCCGCCAGCACAGTCTCGGGAATATGAATTTACAATTGAATATACGCAAGATGGTATTGATGTTTCGGCACTGACACTTCAAACGGAAAAGGTTTTAATCCATAATTAGCACATGAAAGATAAGCTCCTCATCGTCTTTACCAAAAACCCAGTCTTAGGAAAAGTAAAAACACGCTTGGCAAAGGCCATAGGAAA